>DATAOI010000036.1 GCA_036265815.1 Gemmatimonadales bacterium | reverse complement strand
GACCTACCGGGGCAATGTGGCGCCGGCGGTGGAGACCATCGTGCTGCGCTGCCTGGAGAAGCATCCGGCCGATCGGTGGCAGAGCACCAGCGACCTGGTCACCCAGCTCGAGCCGCTCGCCACTCCCAGCGGCGGGATGACGCCGACCACGACCCGGCCGCTCACGGCTGCCAGTCCCGTCGTCGCGGCGTCGCGAGGGATCCCGCGCTGGCTCGGCTGGGCAGCCGGTGGCGCGCTGGTGGCGGGCGGTGCGCTGGCGCTGACCCTGACGCGGCGCGCCGAGCCGGTCATGGCAGTAGGAAAACGGATCGCGGTGGCGGTCGGCCCCGAGACGGAGCGGTGGCCGTCGCTCTCGCCGGATGGCAAGACGATCGTGTTCACTCGGAGCGATCGAGGAACCCGGCACCTCTACGTCCAGCAGGTGGACGGAGGCGTTCCACTTGCGATTCCGACCCAGCTTCCCAACTCGCAGTGTTGCGGCGCCATCTCGCCGGACGGAAGCCGCCTGCTCTTCCTCGCACAGCAGAGCCTGTACGTGGTTCCGACGCTGGGAGGACAGGCACGGCCGGTCGTTTCCGGGCCGAGCTTCAGTACCAGCACCAGTCTGCCTACCCTGCTCTGGGGCTCGTGGGCGCCGGATGGGCGCCGGGTCGTCTACACCCGGGGCGACACCATCTTCGTCCAGGATGTTGATGCCTCACCCCAAACCGTCATCGCGCACGGTCGAGCCGTGCACTCGCCCGCGTGGTCGTCCGACGGCCGCTGGATCGCCTTCGTTCAAGGCAACTCGCAATTCGAGATCAACGGAAACCTGGGTCCGAGCGCCATCGCGGTGGTTTCCGCGAGCGGGGGGACCCCGATTCTGGTGACGGATTCGGCCGCGCTCAACACCAGCCCCGTCTGGCTGCCCGGGCGCAGTGCACTGCTCTTCATCTCGGACAAGGATGGCGGGAGGGACGTGTACCAGCTGACGCTCAGCGGCTCGGGGAAGCCGAGCGGAGCACCGAGCCGGATCACCACAGGCCTCAATCCGGATCGGATCTCCGTGTCGGCGGACGGGAAGCGGCTGGCCTGGTCCGTATACGGCGAGACGTCCAACGTGTGGAGTCTGCCGATTCCGCTTCGTGACTCCGTGCCGGTGTCGCAAGCGACCCAGCTCACGTTCGGCGGTCAGGACATCGAGACCGCGTCGGCATCAGCCGACGGCAAGTGGCTCTATTACGAGTCCGATCTCAAGGGCAACGCCGACATCTGGCGGCTGCCGCTGGCCGGCGGCGCGGCGGCGGGCCCACCGGAGCAACTCACCCATGATGCCGGCGCGAAGTTCAGCCCTTCGGCCTCACCGGATGGCAACGAAGTGGCCTTTCACTCGTTCCTCACCGGCAATCGGGACATCTTCGTGATTCCCTCCTCCGGCGGCCCGGCGGTACAGGTGACCACGAGCCGGGAGCACGACTGGAATCCCCAATGGTCGCCGGACGGACGGGCGCTGGTGTTCGACGAACAGCTCAATCGCGACTCTTCGCTCTGGACAGTTCGGCGCAAGCCAGACGGCAGTTGGGGTACCCCACAGCCTCTTCCGTTCCACGGGCCCGTGGCCATATCGGCGTGGTCACCGGACGGGCGATCGATCTCCTTCGCCAGTGATTCCGGGATTCGGGTGCTGGAGCTCGCGAGCGGCCGGCAGCGCCTCGTGGCACTAGCCTCCGGTGGAAACTGGACCGCCTGGTCCGATGACAGCCGCACCATCTACTGGGGCGACAACGATTCCCTCCAGCGCTTCATGATCCGGGCGATTCCCCTCTCCGGCGGGGCGCCGAGGACACTGGTGTATGCCAACGCTCCGGATCAGCAACTCCATCGGTTCGGTCTCTCCGTGTCGAAGGGACGGTTCTACTTCCCCCTGGTCGACCGGAAGGCGGACGTGTGGGTGGCCGAAGTGGAGCGGAAGTGAACGAAGGGAACGTGAACCACGGCCTCTCGCATTCTCCATCCGTCTCTCCTGCAAGTCCTGGCAGTCCGCCACCGGCCCTGAGTCCTAACACACGACCCCAGGCGCAGTAACCCGCCGCAGGCGAATTCCGCACGCTTCTTGCCCCTCCCCGGCCGATCGCCCCGCCACCGATTCCGAGGAGGATCCATGCATCCCCGCCGCTTCGCCGCCGGCCTGGCACTCGTGCTCGGCGCCCTGGTCCTCTCCGCTGCGCCTGCAAACGCGCAGGGGAAAGGGAAAGACAAGCACTACGCCGTCACCTCCGACCGTGCGGTGAACGTCACCCGTACCGTGCTGGTCCGCCAGGGCTTCAACGTCGTCCGCATCGAGCGGGTCGGCGCCACCCAGGTGGTCTACTACCGGGCCGGCAATCACGGCCGGGGCAAGGGGAAGGGCCCGCTGGAGAAGATGGTCATCCGGACGGTGGACCGGCGGGTCGTCTTCGAAGACGTGCCGCCGGCGGTCATGATCGACATCGATGTGAATCTCAAGCTCTGAGCCGGGGTTTGCCTGGGCCTCCACTTGGACGCCCAGGCACCCCTCAGACTCCGCTACTGTTTGGCTGAGCCACCGAGCCCGATCGAGAGTCCCAGCGACCCGACGAGA
The DNA here is from genome assembly GCA_036265815.1 of Gemmatimonadales bacterium. Taxonomy (NCBI): domain Bacteria; kingdom Pseudomonadati; phylum Gemmatimonadota; class Gemmatimonadia; order Gemmatimonadales; species Gemmatimonadales bacterium. The sequence continues at coordinate 98,943 of DATAOI010000036.1, read as the reverse complement.
TCGTTCTGGAACTTGTCGCCACCTCCGAAGTCACCGTTGTAGAGGTAATCCTCGAAGTCCAGCCGCACTGCTGAATTCCCACTCTCACCCAGCGCGAAGCGAAACCCCACACCGGCGGTTCCGCCGAAATCGGTGTGGCTCTTGTCGTCGTCGAAGGTGTTGCGCCCACGGGTGAGCAGGGCCGGACCCGCACCGATGTAGAAGCCGACCCGATTGGTCACCGGGCTCAACGCCAGGAGGAGCCGGGCGTTGGCGACCAGCAGGTTGCTGTTGCCTTCGTTGATGGTCTCGCCGGAGAACTTGGCCGGGGCGTATCCACCCGTGGCCTCGAACCCCAGGGCACTCGTACCCCAGAAGGTCAGACGCGCACCGCCGATGACGCTGACGTCGCGCTGGAAGATGTCGGCACCCAGTCGAGAGATGGAGTTTCGGGTCGGAACGTAGACTCCTGCCCAGGGGACGAGGTTCACGCCGCTCTGGGCGGCCGCCGGCTTCTGAAACATGGCGGCCAGAATGGCGACGGCCGCGAAGACCGACGCCTTGCGTGAGAGCTGCAGAATCGACATACGCGCTCCAGTGCTGTCGGAACCCGGTCGGGCACACGCCCAGTGTCGGGACCGGGCGCTCACCCGGCCCCTCACCATAGGACCGGCCAGTGGGTGGTGGCTGTGAAGCGCATGAGGGGTCAGGACGTGATGGGGTTCACCTCCGTAAGCCGCGCAGGCTTTCCCGGACAGAGTGACCGATGGGCGAAAAACGACCCTCGGGGTGAGCCCGATCACACCCGATAGCTGGCCGGCAGGGATCAGCGGCTCGAACGGCTTCGGCCGGTTTTCCGCCGCTTCCGTGTGGCCGCGGCCTTCCGGGCCGACGCCGAGCGAGCTGACTTCGGCCGAGAGGCCGATGCCCGGCCACCCAGGCGGCCGCCCTTCCTGGCTGGACCCTTTTTGACCGGCTTTCCGCGCCCCGAGCCACTCTTCTTCCCGCCACCCGTCTCCTTGTTTACCGTGGCCCAGGCGCGGCGTGCCGCTTCCCTCCGGGGAACGCCCCGGCTCTCGTACCCTTCTTCGATGTGTTCGGCTTCCCGTTTCTGTTTGTCGGTATAGGCCGACTTGTCGCCGCGCGGCATGATCCGTCTCCTGCTGAGGTTCGAGGCTCTGACTCAACTGCCGAGCTCGACTCAAAATCCCGATGGGGCAACGGGCATACCGTGGGCCGGCTCACACGATCGGCACAAAAAGGTGGGTGGAACGGGCGTTGCCGCCCGTTCCCGCGAGATATATGAAGAAGGGTGTCTGAGGGGATCAACAGTGGGGGTAGAGGGCTGAACGGCGCATCCGGCCGCAGAGCAGGGGACTCAGGGCTTGGTTCGGACGTCTCGCAGTGCCGTCCCACCATACTCACACTATCTGCGCAAGATAGGCGGGACAGGGGCCGCCGCTGTGCGGTGCATCACACGCCTGGGCAGTCCGTTCGCGGTTGACATCCGACGCAGGTCGCCCTAAATCCCGGCAGCCTTTCAGCATCTCTGCCGGAATCTCCCTCGGAGCGGAGGCGCCAGATGCAGGATCGCCCGTCCCGCCGCACTTCTCGCGCTTCCCCCGTGGAGAAGCTCACCTGATGCGGGCCCTTCGCTTCCTGCTCCTGTTGCTGGTCTCGGCACCTGGGGCCGCAGCGCAGGTCACCGACAGCACCACAGCGGACACCACCACGGCGGACACCACCGCAGTGGACAGTGCTACCGCGGATACTATCACGGCAGATACTGCCACCGCGGTTCCCGCCAAGCCTGACACTGCCGCGCCGGCGGCCGGCGAAAAAGAGCCCGGCGCCCCCTGGCGGACGAGTTACTTCCCCTATCTCACCGGCGCCGCCAACGACGGGCCGGCGCTGGTGGGTCGGGTTCGCTACTGGCAGCCGGCCGACTACGAGGCCCGGGTGACGACGACGGCAGCCTTGAGTTTCGACGCCGGGATCACGACCCGAGGGAGTCGCGGCGTGACGGCCCAGTTCCGGGCGCCTTTGCTGTGGGATGGGTGGCGGCTGTTCGCCCTGGCCGGCGCCGACCGGCTGGTCCGCTACGGCTTCTTCGGCCTGGGCAACGAAACCGTCTACGACAAGGCCGCGGTGAACGATGCCCAGCCGTTCTTCTACCGGATGCGCCGCACCCGGTACCGCGGCGTCGTGGAGGTGACCCGCCGGATTCGCGGACCGCTCCAGGTAGCGCTCCAGGCCAACGCCGAGCAGGTGCGGTTCACCTCGCTGCCCGGGCCATCCGCCTTTGCCCTGGAGGTCCCCTCGCAGGAGCTGGAGCAGAATGACCTGGCCAGCCGCCTCGCCCTGATCTACGACACCCGTGACAACGAGTACAACACCCACCAGGGACTGCTGCTCGAAGCGGGCACGCAGGCTGGCACCGGGAACGACGGTTACACCCGCCAATACGCCATCCTGCGCGGCTATCTCCAGGTCCGGGAGGGAACCGTGGTCGCACTCCGGCTGGCGGGGTCGGGCATGGGGGGCCATCCCACCCTCAACGCGCGTTTCACCCTCCCCGGCTGGGAGAACCCGATCCCGGTGCTGGGCGGGGAGTACTCCCACCGGTCGCTCGACACCGGACGGCTGAGCGGCAAGGGCACCTTGTTCGCGAATCTCGAGGTCCGACACGACCTCCTGCCGTTCGGCGACCTGGGCGCCGTGACGCTGCTGGGGTTCGTGGATGCGGGACGGGTGTTCGAGCAGGAGTCGTTCAGTCTCACGACCGAGCACATGAAGGTCGGCGGCGGAGGAGGCTTCGCGCTCCGGATCCTCCGATCGACCATCTTTACCTTCAACTTTGCGGGCGGACCCGACGGGTTCAACTTCTCGGTAGGGAACGGCTGGGCCTTCTGATCAGGCCACTTTCGACACCGGCAATCCCGCCGTCTCCAGCACTTCGCGTAGGGTGGCCTCGCCGTGGTCGCGGGCATACCATTTCCGCACCAGCGGGTAGAGCTCGGTTTTGGGCGTGGTGAGACGGTTGGCCATCACCCACGACTGCAGCACCGCGGGCCGCGGGCCCCAGTGGCCGATCTCCCGCAACTCGGCGTCCAGCGCGATCACGATGGGAATCGAGCGCGCGCCATTGGTGAGGTACTGGTCCATCAGGTCGGGGTGCTCATCCCGGCGGACGATCCGCAGCTCCAGCCCCGGGGTGATGTCGACCAGCTTGGCAAGAATCGGAACGGTGTTCGAGGCGTCGCCGCACCAGTCTTCGGCGATGACCAGCAGCTTGCGGTGAACGCCGGCGGGAACCGCCGCCGGGGCCCAGTCGGGAATGTGGGCGACACGGTATATCCCTTCCCAGAGCCCCCGGTGCTTGGTGCTCACCGCGAGGAAGCCTTCGAAGGTGTACCCGTTGTCCCACAGAGTCGTGAAGTCGATCATACCGCGCGGAACCCACTCGACGGGATCAAAGTTCCTGGATCTCGATGCCGCGCCGGGCCAGCTCCGCCACGTACTCGGCGAACGGCACCGACTCGTCGGGAGTGTGGACCCCCTTGAGGGCGATCCTTCCGTCGGCCTGCATCTGTCCCGTGATCGAGAGGGAATACCCGGTGGTCCGCATCATCGCACTGATGCCGTGCTCCGCGTCGTAGTAGTCGATCAGCCGGAAGCTGACCCGGCGGGCCCGCCCCTCCTTCTGGCCGGTCACCTGGACCTGAAGGGCCACCAGGTCGCGCCCCCGTGGCTTGTGCAGCTTGGGCTGCACCGACGCGATGAAGACGTCCCGCGGCACCACCGTCTTGCCCTTCACCTCGAGCGGCGTGCTGTCCAGCAGGCCAAGCTCGCGGATGGGGCGCATGATGGCGACGTGGCCGGGGTAGCGCAGCGTCTTGTACTCCATGACGTCGATCTTCCCCTGGTAGGCGAAGGGAAGCGTGCTGATGCCCCCGCCAGTGTGGAACGCCTCCAGCGTACCGACGGGAGTGGGGAACTCGACCACCTCGAGCTCGCTCAGGGCATCGACCTGGATCGGCTTCCCGGCCCGGAGCACCCAGGAGGGAGTGGTGTAGTAGTCGAGCGCGCCCTCCAGCGAATAGACGATCTGATAGTTGAGCGGCGGCTCCGGCTCCTGCGGCAGGCCGCCCACGTAGACCTTGACCTGCTCCGCCCGCTCCAGCCGCCGGATGCCTTCGGCCGCCAGGATGTTCACCATGCCGGGGGCGAGGCCGCAGTCGGGAATCACCGAGATCCCCTTGGCCAACGCCTCGGGGTGCAGCTTCCGTTGCTCGAATACGATCTCGGTGTTGCCGCCAAGATCGGAGAAGTGACACCCGGCCTCCACCGCTGCTTTGGCCATTGAAGCGTTATAGTAATATGGGATGGCGCTCATCACGGCGACCTGACCGCGAAGGGTCTCGCTTACGGCTACCGGATCGGTCACGTCGAGACGAACGGTGCGGAGCCGGCCGCCCCAATCGCCCGCCAGGAAGCCGGGCAGGTTTTCGAGACGCAGGTCGGCCAGGGTGACCTGGCTCACCGCGGGATTCTGCAGGAGATCGTACGCGCATGCGCACCCCTGAAGCCCAGCACCCAGGACCAGCATTTTCATCGACGACCCCGAGGCAAAGTGACCGGTAAAAAGCCCCGGAACATAGCCGGGTCGGCCGGGTTGCTTCAAGCCGTGCATCCGCAAGATGTTGCGGCGGTCCCTCTTCTTGTATTCGAGTCATGACTCCTCCAACGACTGCTCGCCGCGACGGCGAAGCGACCCGCCAGCGACTGCTGCGCGCGGCGCTCGAGCTCTACACCACGGTCGGCTTCCGGGCCACCACCACTCCTGCCATCGCGGCCCGCGCCGGCGTCGCCGAAGGCACCATCTACCGACATTTCAGCGGCAAGGAGCACCTGCTCAACGAGGTGTTCCGGAACGCCCAGCATTGGGGCATCTCCCTGGTGCGGGAGGACGAGGGCGGGCGGCCGGCGGCGCCCGAACGGCTACAGCAGATCGCCCGCCGGCTGCTGGACGCCGCCGCGCACGACCCGGCCCTCACCCGGATGCTGCTCCGACGCCGGGACGAGCAGCACCTGGACCAGGGCAGCCGGGAGGCGGAGCGTCAGTTTCAGGACGTCCTGCGGCAGGTGGTAGCGGGGGGAAAGTCCGAGGGACTGGTGCGGCCCGGGCCGGCCGAGCTGTGGACCGATGTGTGGCTCGCCTTGGTGGCGTTCGCGGCCGAGCGGGTGAGCTCGGGGCTCTGGTCGCCCGACAGCCCCTCCGTGGCAATGACGCTCGACGCCGCGTGGGACGCGATCACCGCCCGGGACGCTACGGCGCCGGCCGCCCGGTGAAGGCAGTGATCTGCCGCAGCGGTCCGGGCGCGCCGCTCACCTGAAGTCTCCGGGCTCGACCGGGGCCGAGCGGGCGGATCTCGATCTCGCCGCCGGTCACGAACGCCACTGAGTCGGGGCCCCAGCGGGTCGCGTCGCGCGCGCCCCGGGCGAGGAGTCCGGGCGCGCCGGTGTCGCCCGCCACGCAGAGCGCGCCCGGCTCCTGGCAGGGCACCACGCGGGTGAAGACCGGCTCCCCCAGGAGGACGGCGAGGCTCGATTCGGCGGCGGCGCGCTCCGCCGGCGGGATGAGACGCGGATCGGGGGCGGCCGGCGGCGCGTCGAACCGGTAGAGCCCCGCGGCGGCAGCCACCACGATCGACCGTCCGTCGTGTGACCAGCCCACCCGAGTAGGCAGACCCGCCCCCTTGGGCAGCGCGAGCTCGCGGTCCGCACCGGTCAGCAGGTTCATCACCCAGACGGTTCCGGGCGTCGAATCGCGCAGCGACTGGCCCCGGACGAACGCCACCGCGCCACCGTCGGGCGAGAGCGCGGGGCGCATCTCGCCTACGGTGGTGAAGGTGAGCGGTATCGCGCTCCCACCCTCGGTCCGGACCGCGTAGAGATCGCCGCCGGCGATTCCCTTCCCCGCCACGAACACCGCATACGCATCGCGTCCGACTTCCAGCTGCCCCCGAAGCGGCGGCAGCGTCCCCTCGCAGGCGAGCAGCGCGCCGAGCGTGATGCCGCTCAGTATCCTGACGAATATCATCCCGACTGCGCCCCTGTCATCCCCGCCGGCTCATCTCCCGACCTTTTCCTCCACCAGCCACCATCCCACCTCGTCCACCTCCACCCGCTTCACCTTCCCACGTACGTCCTTCAGCTCGGTCCGCGTCACCGGCCCGGTCAGGTCCACGGTCACCACCCTCCCATCCACCCTCACTCCCAACCCGGGAACCCGAAACGCTCCCCACGCCCGCGGTTGAGTCTGTCTCAGCTCGAGCGCCAGTGTGCGCCCTTGCTGCCGCCAGCGCACCTCCACGATCGGGTACCCCGGCCGGGTGAGCGCCTGCTGGAAGTACCAGCCGAGGTCCTTCCCCGCCGCGGCCGACATGATCCGCTCGAGCTCCGACGCGCCCACCGTGCTGTCCCGATAAGCACGGTAGTATTGCGCGAGCCCGCCGAAGAACGCCGAATCGCCGACCAATCCCCTGAGCTGGTGCACGATCCAAGCGCCTCGGGCAGCCTCGACACGGCTGGAGGACCCAGCCGAAGCCCCGTCCGGTCCCGCGCGCCGAGCGCTGTCCGCGAGGGTCCGCATCCGCGCGCGGAACGCCGAGTCGCCATCGGCGTGGCCCAGCCAGAGAGCGGCCAGATATTCCGCCAGACCGTCCGAGAGCACCTGGGCCGCCGAATCTCCCGGCGCCACCGCGTTGCCGAACCACTGCCCCGCGGTGGCGCGGGCCACGGTGGTTTCGTCCAGCGCGCGGCGGCGATAGGCGGCCTCGTCGTAGAGCGCCACCGAAGCGCCCGCCGTCACGCCGGGCAGCGTGGACTCCACGTGCGCCAGCCCGGGATACGGAAACGTCCCCACCAGTCCCGCGAAGTAGTCCACCATCTGGCCGGACCGGCGGAACGGCCCCTTCACCGCAAACTCCTCATCCTGCCGATAGGACCATGCGGTGACCGGCACACATCTCCCGGGGCAACCATCGCGGGCGAGCGACGTCACCACGTAGCGACCCGCCGCCAGCGCGATACCGGTGAGCGGCACCGGCTCATCGAGTCTGAAGTGCCAGGTGCTCCTCCCGTAGGAGAGCGTGTCGATCCTCTCCAGCGTGCCCGGGCCCGCGACCCGTTCGCTGTCCGAGGCCTGGACATTGAGGGAGACCGCCACTCTGGCTGGCGGGCCGCCGGGCACCGGCAGCCATAGGCGAGCCGCTCCATTCGAGGTCGTAGCGGCCAGCGTGCGCTCGCCATACTGGTTTGGTCCGACGCGGAATCCGCCTCGCGGGATGCCGTGATACCGGACCCGGGTGCTCAGTGTGTCGCCCGGCGCCTTCTCGTGCGGGACCACCACTTCCCCGCCCTGGCGCGCGTACATGGTGCGGGAGAGCCGGGTGTTGGGCTTGCCGTCGACCAGCACGCGGATCACCCGGAATGTCGAGTCCAGCCTGAGCTCGACCGGATTCACGGTGCGGAGCCGCCAGGCGGTCTGCACCTCGCCGAGCAAGTGGGCGCTGGTGTCGCTGGGGACCAGCGTGATGTCGTACTGGAGCGGTGTTTGGGCCGTCGTATCCACTTGCGCGAGGAGCCGGCCGGGCCGGCTCCAGAGCAACAGCAAGCAGACAGCGGCGGTGCGGGCGAGGCTCACTTGCCCAGCCGCGCGCGGTAGAACTGGAGGATACGGGTCCATGCCCGCTCCACCTGCGGCCCGTCCGAGCCTTGCCGGCCGGGCTTGAGGAACCCGTGTCCGGTGCCGGGGTAGACGTCATAGGTAAAGGTCTTCCCCGCCGACTGCATCTGACCCGCGACCTCCGGCAGGCTGCCGGTGATGCGCTCGTCGTTCTCGCCGTAGACCCCGAGGATAGGGGCCTTGATGCGGCGGATGGACCCGGTGTCCGGCGCGGGACCGTAGCAGACGACGGCCGCGCGGAGGTTGGGATTGTGGGTCGCGTAGCGGAAGCTCTGCCCACCACCCCAGCAGAAGCCGATGGTGCCGACCCGGTCCTTGAATACCGCCGGCAGCCCGTTCACGTAGCCGTACACCGCGTCGAGGTCGCTCGTGATCCGGTCCGGCTCCAGCTCGCTCACCAGCTTCCGGCCGGAGTCGGCGTCGGCGGGCGATTTGCCGTACTTGGACGAGAGCAGGTCGGGCAGGACCGCGACATAGCCGTCCTTGGCCAGCCGGTCGGCCACGGTGGGCTCCCAGTCGGTGAGGCCGAAGATCTCGTGGATGACGATGATGGCCGGTGCCTTGGTCTTCCGCTCGGGATAGGCAACATACGCGCGGATCGAGTCCGCGCCGTTCTTGATGTGGACCCACTCGCCGTGGGTGGTGACGGGATCCAGGGCGGCCCGGGACCTCACCACCGCCGCGCCCGCCGCGCCGAGAGCGGCGCCGAGCACAGCCACGAGCAGGTAGGAAGCGGCGCCGCGGACCCGTGTGCGTAGGTGACTCATAAGGTCCTCAGTGCTGGCCGGCGCTGCTCGCCGGAATGTCCCAGAACTCCACCTTGTCCTGCATGAGCAGCGGGACCGCGACCCGGTTCCGCTTGGTATCGATCCCGATGTCGGCGGGGCCACCGTCCACTTTGGCCACCGGCTCCGCACGACCGCCATCCAGCACGAACAGGCTCGAATCGGCCCAGCTCGTCACCAGGAGTCGTCCGTCAGAGAGCGACTCGACACCGTCCTGCTCACCCGGGCCGGAGCCGATCGACTTGGGCGCCTTCTCGCCCGGCGCCCACTCCTGGATCTCCTTGCCGTCGTTGGGAACGATGACGAAGCGGCTTCGGCTCGCGATCCAGGTGATGCCATTGGGGGCGGCGAGGCTGTCCGTCTGGAGCGCCACGCCGGCCTTGTGCCCGGCGCCGATGTGGTAGATGCGGTCGGGGCCCGGGTGGGTGAACTGTCCCCCGGAGCCCGGGCCGAACCCGCTGTCGGTGATGTAGATGCCGTCCGGTCCCACAGCGATGTCGTTGAGGAACTTCGCCCCGGGGAACTTGACCGTGGCCACCGGGGCCCCGGTCCGGGTATTGAAGGCGCGCACGGCATCGATGTCGGCCACCCAGAGAGTATCACCCACGGTCACCATCCCCTTGGGTCCGTTGAGCGTCACGCCCTTGACTCCGCCCGCGATGAACTTGAGCGAGTCGACCTTGCCGTCGGCCGTGAGGCGGCTGATGAAGCCGTTGTTGTCTTTGGCGATCGGGTTTCCGTTGATGTTGGAGACGAACCAGACGTCGAGATCCTGGTCGTAGCGCGCCGATTCCGGGTGTTTGAGGCCACCGATCTCGCCTGACTTCTTGAAGGTGGCGGGGGCGGGGGCGGGGGCGGCAGCAGTGGTCGTGTCCGTCGGGGTGCCGCCGGCCCCGGACGCGGTCTCGCGGCGATCGCGGGTGCATGCCGCGGCGCTGGTCAGGGTGAGGGCCAGGGCGGCCGACCACAGGTATCTCTCTCGCATACTGACGTTCCTCGAGGCTGATGGCGAAGGTGCCGTCGTCTGCTCCATCAAGTGAATCACTGGCAAGATAGCATGCTCACCGCCGGTGATTCCCCTCGGGTCCCCTGCCTGGCCCGCCCTCCCCTGGCCGACACCAGATCCAGGCTGCAGATTCAAGCTGGCACACATCCCAGCTCATCCTTGCCGAAAACCTGTTCGCGTCCGCCGTACCGCGTTGTTGCGAGTGGGCCGCTGCTTGCATCCTTCCTGGAGGGGAAAAATGCCAAATGCGAACAGGCGATGTTTCGCCGCCGGGCGCCTCGTGGCGCTCGCGATCGTTGCCCTCTGCCTCGCCACCCCGGCATCGGCCCAGTTCGGCGGGCTCAAGAAGAAGCTGAAAGAGAAGACGGCGACCACCGCGGTTGAAAAGGCCGCTGGCGACGCCGGGGCAGAGGCGCCCAGCGCGCCAACCGGAAGCGACGGCAGCACCGTGGTTCTCACCGCGGAGGCTGTGGATCGCCTGGTGGCTGGACTCAAGGCGGGGCAGGCCAGGCGTCTGGCGGCGACCAAGGAAGACACACCCTATGGCCGGTACACTCGGGCCCAAGCCGCCTATGAGACCGCAAAGGCCAAATGCGAGGCGGGGACACAGGCCGGCGTTCAGCGGATGGCGTCCAACGAAAAGACGTCGGCGAAGTACACCGCCCTGATGGACAAGATGATCGCGGCGCAGACGAAGCAGGACACGCTAAGGGTGGCGATATATCAGGACTCCATGCTGGCGATGATCGACCCGAGCTGCACCGTGCACCAGCCCGCGCGGCCGGACAACTATTACGACATGCAGCGCGAGGTCGACAGGTCTGCCGAGGCGGAGATCCTCAAGACCGCCGGCCTCACGGCCACCGAGTACGGGCAGACCAATGATCGGATCATCGCGATCCTGGCCGGAGACCCGCCCCCGCCAGATGCATCGCCTTCCGAGAAGGCCGCCGTCACCGCCAAGGGACCCGAGCTCAAGTCGTTGATGGGGATCCGTGATCCGCACGAGGGTCGGGTGGGGAAGGCGGCACCGGCGGCGGCGCCAGCTCCCGCGGCCGCCGCGGACACCGCACCACCGGCTCCGGCGGTGCCCACAGGCATGACGGCGATGAACGACTGCATGGTACAGAACGCCCAGAAGCACGAAGCCGAAATCCAGGCCTTGGGAAAACGGGGTGAGGCCGCGCGGAAGGCCGGCAACGACGCGCTCATGATGGCGATCGCGGATTCGGTGAACCGGATCATGATGGCGGGCTGCAGCATGGGTCAGAAGTGAGTCTGACAATCTCTCGTCGGACCGCCGTCGCGCTCGGCGCCGCTGCCGCCCTCGCTGCGAGCGAGATCGCCGTGTCCGCCTTCCGGGCCGAGGCGCCCCGCTCAGCCGATGCGCTCGCGGTACTTGGGCGTAATGGATGGGTGACCTGGTGGCGTCGTGACGCCGCGCCCACCCGCTGGGAGGGCGAACGGCCGTTGGCGCACCTCGTTTCGTGGTCGGCAGGCGAGGGCGGCGTGGAATGGGGCGAGCTGCAGCTCCGCGGCGCGAGCGAAGCGTGGCGGACTCGCCTGGTGCTGGTACGGGTGGACCCGGGGCTGGTCGAGCTCGCGCTCGATCCCGCGTTCACCCGGGACCGCGACTGGACCATCGGCGATGCAGGCAGCGACGCCGCCTTCGCGCTGACTGCGGGTCAGTTCCGCGCGTCGCTGCCCTGGGGATGGGTGGTGACCGGCGGGCGCGAGGTGCTGCCACCACAGTACGCACCCCTGGCCGGCGCGGTCGTGGTGCAACCGGACGGCCGGGTGCGGATCGTCTCGCCCGACAGCGTCAGCGCGGAGCGGCTGCGGGGTACCGCGCGCGAGGCGTTCCAGAGCTATCCGATGCTGCTGGATGCCGGGACCATACCGCTGCCGCTCCTGCAGGATGGCCGAGGTGTCGACCTCAGGCATCGCGACAGCCGGCTGGCACTCGGCACCCTCCCCGATGGGCGCGTTGTCATCGCACTCACCCGTTTCGATGCGCTGGGAGGGATGCTGGGGAGAATTCCCTTCGGGCTGACGACGCCGGAAATGGCGGCCGTCATGGGTGCGCTCGGCTGCCGCCAGGCCGTGCTGCTGGACGGCGGCATCTCGGGGCAGTTGCTGGTGCGCGACTCGATGGGAGCCGCGCGCGTCTGGCCAGGGATCCGGAGCGTGCCGCTCGGTTTGGTGGGACGGACTCGCTGATCAGCGCGCCGCGACCACGGAATCCGGTGGGAGAGGCCCGGGCACCGGTGGCGGCGGCGTCCACGCCACCACCGAGAGTCGCACGCCGTCCACGCTGGCCGCCGCCAGCGCGAGCGTGTGGCTTCCCTCGACTTGCCCCGGCGATGGCTCGCCTTCGGCTATGGGCTGATCCGGATAGCGCAGCGGCTCCGCCCGCATGGTGAACTCGAAGCGGAACCGGGCCGCCTCGCAGCTGAACTCTGCCCAATCGAAGCTCGCGCGATCTGCCGTGCAGGCGCCACCCGAATTCTCCAGCGCGTTGGTCTGGCTGCCCTCGACCGCGTACCAGCTCCCCAGCTCGCGAACCAGGTACTCCCCCATGAAACCCGGGTAGCCGCCGCTCCCGCCACCACCACCAGCCGTATCGGGGGGGGTCGTCGTGGAGTCGGCGGCTGCCGCGTCGTTCGCGGCGGGATTGGTGGGGAGGCCAGTCATCACATCGGGAACCTTGGTCTCGACCTCGTTGCTGCCGACGTCGGCGACGATGCGGACCACCTCGGCCATGTGCTCGGGTTCCCAGGCGATGAGCGTCCGCATCGAATAGGTGCCGACCTGGGTGCACTCGCCAGGGCCACCGGGAACGGGGGGAGTCACCACGCTGTCCTCCGACGTCAGCATGGTGTCGGACGGGCTGCCGCCGCCGCCACCCTCGGGCGGCTCGACCACGACGGTGTCGACCGGAGGAGGCGCGATGCCGCTATCTCCCGGCCAGGTGCATTGCAGGTTGGGGAAGTCGAGCTGCTCGGTGACCGCGAGGAAGCTCCGGCTGGCGCCGTCGATGGTCAGGGTGACCGGCGTGGCGTGGCCGGTCAGCCGGACGATCTCGGCCGCGTGCCGGAGCGCATCGGCGGTCGGGGAGTAGCCCGCGTCGTCGACCGAGTCGGCGAGGTGCTCGAACTGGCTGGCCAGGCGCTTCCCTTCACTGTCGCCCGTGGGTCCGGTCGAGCCATCGCCGCAGCCCTGAGCAACCAGCAATGCCGCTCCCCACAGCCAGACAAAGCCTTGTCGCATAACGCCTCCCGGTCGGTGGAGCAGAGCCGCGGTCTCTCCTGCAAGACTCACCATACCCCTCGGCTGTAACAGGCGTGCCGAAACCCACTGGTTTCTTGCCCCGCCGTCCTGCCGATGGCATCTTCGCTCGATGACCTCCGCCCCTCCCCCGTTGTCCGGCATCCTTCGCGTCGCGGCGTTCACCGGGTTCGTTCCCCGGTTCGAGGAGCTCATCCCGGCGTCCGCCCGGATGGTGGTCTACTTCATCCATTCACGCCGCTGGCGGGAGAACCACGACGCGGCGATCAAGGCCTTTCTCGCCCGGGAGGGCACCACCCTGGAGGTGTTCCTCCCGGACCTCGAGAACCACGAACTGATGTTCTCGCTGGAGAAGCACTTCGATGACGGGCCGCTGATCCCCACGCTGGTGGTGGACGCCTACCGCTACTTCGGCCGCCTGGCGCGGGACTTCCGGAAGCCGACCGAGATCTGGCTGTTCGGCCGCTATCCCACGTACTCGTTCTATCAGTTCGACCAGCGCGCCATCGTGGCGCTCTACTCCAATACCGCCGCCAAGAAGGACCTGCCAGCCCTGGAGATCACGACCGAGGGCTTTTTCGGCGAGTTTCTGGCCACCGACATCGAGGACCTCAAACGGGAATGCCGGCGACGCACCCCGGACGAACTGGAGACCGTCATCCATGACTCGTCCGCGGGCTAGGAGGCCGGCTCCTCCGGCGGGCCGGCGGCGCGCGCCACCTGGTCGGCCTTGACCCTCCCCGCGTCGAACCGCCGCGCCGCGGCCGTCATCTTGTCGATGGTCTCGTCGAACTCCACCTTCGCGCCGCGCTTGAACCGGATCGGATTGATCCGCGCCACCACGAATGCCCGCAGGTAGGGACTCTCGAAGCCGCGCGCCTTGAGCCCCTGCACCGCCTCCGCCACCGCCGCCTCCAGCTCGAGCACCTTGGCCGCCCGCTCCCGGCGGATCTCCAGTGCCTTGGGCAACGCCGCGCCGAGGAACGTGTCGATCCGGCGGAGGACTGGATGGTAGGCGCCGCCGGCGAAGCGCCCGTTCTCCAGGTAGCAGAAGCCCAGTGTCAGGAGCGCGGCCTCCTCGAACTCGGTCTCGAACTCCCGCTCGGCGCGATCGTCGAGCTGCGCGAGGTTCTCCGCCAGCCGGGCCACCTCGAGGGCCCGCTCGCGGAGGTTATGGGCCTTCTCGGTGTTGAGCAGCAGGATCCGGCGGGCGACCTCGGGCTCGGGCACCACGATCGCCACCGCGGAGCGAGCACCGAGCGTGCGGAGCGCCGCCAGGCGATGGTTCCCGTTCGGTGTCCAGTAGTGTCCGTCATCGGTCCGGACCACGACCATGGGATCGATATAGCGGCCGAGCCGGTCCATGGCGGAGCAGAGCTTGGCGACGTGGGCGTCGGAGAGGTCGCGCTGGTAAGGCGTGGGCTCCACCAAATCGATGGGAAGCCCGGCGAAGAGCTGCCAGTTGCCGCCGAGCGGATCGCGGTAGCTGGCCAGCACAGACCCGCCGTCGGATTCGATCGCCTGGACCAGGCGGGCTACCGCCGCGGGCGGGGAGCCGGAGCCAAGCGCGTCGGGGGAGAGGCCACGGGAGCGGGGTGCACCGGAGGGGCGCTTCTTCCGGCGGGGTGCCTTCTTGGCGATCTTGGGCTCGGCCACGGCAGACCTCGGGGTCGGGCGTGTCGTGCGCCCGGTCGCAGATATGTAAACGCCGTTTGGAGGGTCTGGGAAGGCGTGACGGAGATCCGGGTATTCCTGCTGGCATTGACCCTGGCATCCACGCCGGCCGCCGCGCAGCAGTCCGGCGGACCCGATACGGTGGCGGTGCAGACGGGGCCGCTCACTCTGCACGCATTGCTCTGGCGCCCCCCGGGTCGCGGCCCATTCCCGGCGGTGCTCTTCAGCCACGGAAGCTCCGGGAGTCGGGACGCGCTGAATCCCGAAGAGCCGGCGGCGCTCGGACCGGTCTTCGCCAGGCACGGGTATGTCTTTCTCTTCCTCTGCCGTCGCGGCATCGGGCTCTCCGCCGATCAGGGCACCTCCGACGGCGACCTCATGGATAGCGCCTTCACGGCAGGGGGGCTGAACGCCCGTAACCGGGTGCAGCTGCAGCTGCTGGAGGGCGAAGAGCTCGACGAAGCCTCCGCCGGGCTAGCCTTCCTCCGGGCCCTCCCCGAGGTGGACGCTCGGCGCGTCGCCGTGGCCGGGCATTCGTTCGGCGGGTCGCTCACGCTGCTGCTGGCGGCGCGCGACACGGCGCTTCGAGCGGCCGTGGTGTTCGCCGGCGCCGCATACAGCTGGGGACTCTCCCCCGAGCTCCGCGCGAAGCTCCGGGCGGCCGCGGCGCGCACCCTGGCGCCGGTCTTCTTCATCCACGCATCGAACGACTACTCGGTCTCACCCGGGGAGGCTCTGGCCGCCGAGATGCAGCGGCTGGGAAAGGCTCACCGTTTGAGGATCTATCCTGCCTCCGGCCGAACCGCCAGGGAAGGGCACAATTTCGTGTACCGAAGCGTGGCCACCTGGGAGCCGGACGTGTTCACCTTCCTCGATACGCGCCTGCGCCCCTGAGCGCTGCCTCGCCGCTAGTGCACCGCCGCGGGACGGAGCGGCTTCGCCTCCGCCAGCGCCTTGCGGGCGCCGGCCACGTCCAGGTTCGGGCCATACACGGGGGTGCCCGGCTGCTGCCGCCAGGACTCGTCCAGACTCCCGGCGTCCACCCCGTCGAATCCCAGCTCGTCGAGCAGCCGTATGATGACGCTCTTGGCTCGCTGGTCGTCGCCCGCGACCGGCAGCGCCAGACGCCCCGGCGCGCCCGTGGCCTTGCCGCGCTCCAGCAGGTGCTGCGCATAGATGGTGTTGAACACCTTGACCACCGGACGGCCGAGCTGATTGGAGACCCAGCGGCTCTCGGTGGTGCCGTTCTCGATCTCCTCGATCCGGCCGTCGCGCTGCGGATAGTAGTTGCCGGTGTCGACCACGACGACGTCCTCCGGCACGCCGTCGAACAGGCCGGCCGGCAGACGGGAGATCTGGTTCTCGGGAATGCTCACGATGACCACGTCACCGGAGCGAGCGGCCTGCTCGACGCTGACGGCCTTCGCCCCGGTCTCTCTCGCCAGCTCAACCAGGGTGTTGGGGCCGCGCGAGTTGGCGATGGACACCGAGTGCCCGAGCGGGGTGAGCCGGCGCGCCAAGGTGCCGCCGATGTTGCCCACGCCGATGATGCCGATTCTCATGTCTCCTCCTGGATGGTGACCGCTCTGGACAACCGCCGCGGTGCGGCTAGGGTTCCGGGCGACGTCGACCGAGTCCTGCACCTCTTATTGATAGGCCGAGACCGCCCATGATCCGCCTTCGCCCGCTCTCCCGCGCGCTCATCGCCTCGATGGTGCTGGCCACGTCCTCGGCCACGCTCTCGGCACAGACCCGACTGGCCAGCCCGTCTGCCGGGGTGGACGTCGCCGGCATGGACCGCTCGGTGAAGCCGGGCGACGATTTCTTTTCCTACGCCAACGGCACCTGGCTCAAGCAGACCGAGATTCCGGCCGACCGCAGTAGCTATGGGGCGGCGGCCATCCTGACTGAGCTCACCGACCGCCGGGTAGCCGACCTGATCCAGCAGGCCACCAAGGCCAGCGCACCGGCCGGCTCCGAGCGCCGGAAGATCGGCGACTTCTACGCCAGCTTCCTGGACACGACGGCGATCGACCGCGCCGGTCTCCAGCCGCTCCGGCCCATCCTCGATTCGATCGCTGCCATCGCTGACCGGAAAGAGCTGGCCCGGATGCTCGGGTCCACCCTCCGCACCGATGTCGATGCGCTGAACGCCACGAATTTCTACACCCCGAACCTGCTCGGTCTCTGGGTCGCACAGGATCTGGACGATCCCAGTCATTACTCCCCGTTCCTCCTGCAGGGCGGACTCGGGATGCCCGATCGGAGCTATTACCTCGACTCGTCCTCCGCGATGGCCTCGATCCGCTCCAAGTACCAGGAGCACGTCGCGGCCATGCTCGACCTGGCTGGGATCCCCGGCGCCGCCGGGAAAGCGAGGGCCATCGTGCAGCTGGAGACCCGGATCGCGAACGCGCATTGGAGCCGGGAGGCCTCGGGCGACGTGGTCAAGGGAAACCAGCACTGGACCAGGGCGGAGTTCGACGCCAAGGCCCCCGGCCTGGACTGGGAGGCATACTTCACCGCCGCGGGGCTGGGCCAGGCCCCACGGTTCGTGGTCTGGCAGGCGAGCGCCGTCACCGGCCTCGCGGCCCTGGCCGCAAGCGAGCCGCTGGAGACCTGGAAGGATTACCTGACCTTTCAGGCCATTCAGTCCCGGTCCGCGGTGCTCCCCACCGCCTTCCGCCGCCAGTCGTTTGCCTTCTTCGGTCCGGTACTGAGCGGCGCCCAGAAGCAACGCGACCGCTGGAAGAGCGCCGTGAGCGCCACCAACGGCGCGCTCGGCTTCGCGGTGGGCCGGCTCTACGCCGCCCGCTACTTCGCGCCCGCGGAGAAGGCCCGGGCCCAGGCGATGGTGGCCAATCTCATCGCCGCGTTCAGGGAGCGCATCGATCGGCTCGAGTGGATGGCGCCGGCCACCAAGCGGGAGGCGAAGGCCAAGCTCGCCGTCCTCAAGGTGGGCGTCGGCTATCCCGACAAGTGGCCCGACGATTCCGGGCTCGAGGTGGTGGCGGGAGATGCGTATGGCAACATGGAGCGCGCCGGGCTGTTCCAGTACCGGCAGAACCTCGCGCGGCTCACTGGCCCGGTGGACCGCGGCCAATGGGTCATGACTCCGCAGACCGTGAACGCGGTGAACCTGCCAGCGATGAACGCCCTCAATTTTCCGGCCGCGATCCTGCAGCCTCCCTTCTTCGATCCGAAGCGTCCGCTGGTCATGGACTACGGGGCCATCGGCTCCGTGATCGGCCACGAGGTGAGTCACAGCTTCGACAATCAGGGCGCGCTCTTCGATGCTGCCGGCCGGCTGCACAACTGGTGGACCCCGGAGGACTTCAAGCATTTCGAGAGCTCATCGGCGCAGCTCGTCGCCCAGTACAACGGTTACCGGCCGTTCCCTGACCTCGCGCTGAATGGGCAGCAGACACTGGGGGAGAACATCGCGGACCTGGCCGGGCTGGCCGCGGCGTATGGTGCGTATCATCGCTCGCTTGGCGGCAAGCCGACGCCGGTGGTGCAGGGCTTTACCGGGGACCAGCAGTTCTTCATCAGCTACGCCCAAAGCTGGCGCGGCAAGGCGCGGGAACCGGCCCGGCGCAACGCCATCCTGACCGATGGCCACGCGCCCGCGGAATACCGGGCGTCCACCGTGCGCAACCTCGACGCCTGGTACCGGGCGTTCGGCGTGCAGCCGGGGCAGAAGCTCTATCTCCCGCCGGCAGACAGGGTACGAGTCTGGTGACAAAGAGAGCCACATGCTTGCGGAGTGGACCGAGCCGCCGCCGATGAGCGCTGTGGCACCGATGCCGGTGGTGCTCTCCTCGGACGGCACGCTCTGGCTGGCCTATCGGATCGCCCGGGATCCGGACCACTGTGCCGTGCTACGGTTTCACCATGTGGTCCGGTATGCCTGGGGCGCTCCACCCGCGGCGCACGTCGTGGACGTCACGCCGGAGCTGCCGCGGGGCAGCTTCTACGAGATTGCCGCAGTGCCGGGATCCGGCGAGGGCGCGCGCGAGCGGCGCTGGCTGGTGACCTTTCCCGATGCCATGCTGGAGGTCCGGGCGGCCGATGCCGAAGTGGTGCTCCGTGCCACGGCCGCGCCGAGCCCAGCCCACGCGCTCACGGCGCTTCTCGCCTGACCTCGCCTGCGCTCAGGACCTGCCGCCGGCGGCGACCCGGTTCACATGGGCTTCCGCGATCTCGGTCAGCTTGAGATCGGTGGCCTTCTCCTCGTCCAGCGTCGGCGCCAGCACTTCGGCCCAGTCGGACCGGCCAAGCTGCCGCGCCCAGGCGATCAGCGTCCCGTACCTGGCGATCTCGTAGTGCTCGACCGCCTGCGCGGCAGCGAGCGCGGCGGCATCGAGCACATCGGAGTCGCTCGCGTCGCCCAGGATGTCATTGGCCTCCTCGATGATCCCGTCGATCGCCGGGCAGGACACCGCTTTGGCCGACTCACCATGCATCTGGAACACCCGCTCCAGCCGCTTGATGTGATTGCGGGTCTGGTCCAGGTGGATCTGGAATCCCTGTTTGAGCTGCGGGTCCGAGACTTTGGCGATCATCTTGGGCAGCGCCTTGGTGATCTGCTGCTCGGCGTAATAGATGTCCTGCAGATGGTGGACGAAGAGATCGTCCAGCGTCTTGATCGGCTTGGAAAGCAGTCCCATGATTCGAGCTCCTATCGTAAGGCGCCGAGCGGGAGTGCTCGGCGCGTGGGTTGGTTTGAGGGCTGCATTCTGGCCCCGTGCCGCGGAGAGTACCGTGAGCGGGATCACCGAAACTTGCGGCCATCCTGTCCGGCAGCTTTCGTGTATGCGGCCCCGATACGATCGCATCTTTTTCTGGCGCGAGCCGCGAGGTGTTGCATGAGCGTGATTCGGCAGGCCGCCCTGGTGGGTATCCTCGCCATCGCGGCGCTGGGGCGGGTGACTGCTCAGGAACGGCTGGGCAAGATCAGCTTTCCCAACTCGGGCAGCACCAAGGCACAGCCCCAGTTCATCCGGGGCGTGCTGCTGCTGCACAACTTCCACTACGACCAGGCCGCCGCGGCCTTCCGTGAGGCCCAGAAGCTCGACCCTGGGTTCGCGCTGGCGTACTGGGGTGAGGCCTTGAGCTACACGCACCAGGTGTGGAACCAGCAGTCCCTCGAGCCCGCACGCAGGGCGCTGGCCCGGCTGGCGCCGACCACGGCAGCGCGGCTCGCCAAGGCACGCACCCAGCGGGAGCGGATGTATCTCGCCTCGGCCGAAGCGCTCTACGGTGAGGGCTCCAAGCCGCGGCGGGACACGCTGTACGCCGAGGCGCTCGAGCGATTGGTCCAGGCCCAGCCGGACGACGACGAAGCCAAGGTGTTCCTCTCGGTGGCCCTTCTGGGCTTGAACCAGGGGGTGCGGGACGTCCCCACGTATATGCGGGCCGGGGCGATCGCCGAGGACGTGCTCCGGCGGAACCCGGATCACCCGGGCGCCGCCCATTTCATCATTCATGCCTTCGACGATCCGGTCCACGCACCGCTCGGGGTCTGGGCCGCGCAGCGCTACGCGGAGATCGCCCCCGGCAGCTCGCACGCCCAGCACATGACGACCCATATCTTCCTGGCCCTGGGCATGTGGGACGAGGTGGCCAGGCAGAACGAGGTCGCCGCAGGACCGCACCAGGCTCACTGGGGACCCGGCCATGTGACCCACTGGCTCACCTATGCCTACGTCCAGCAGGGCCGGTATCATGCGGCCCGGGAGCTGCTGACCTCGCTCGCATCGAGCACCGGATCGGCGCCGTCCCGCTCCGATCGAGGGCAGCTGGCAAACTTCCGAGCCCGCTACGTCCTCGACAGCGAGCAGTGGGACGGACCGGAGGCGAAGGCACTGGCCGCGGACACCGGGATCTCGGGTGAGGATGACTACGAGTACGCCACCTTCGCGGCGGGATACGCGGCGGCGCGCCGGGGCGATGCCGGGATGGCGGAGCAGATGCTGGCGAGACTCACCCGCACGAACGGCGATGCCCTGGCCAGCGTCAAGCCGGGCGAGACCGGGAGCAAGGTGGTGCCGGTCATTCTGGAGCTTTCGCTCCGGGCCGAGCTGGCGCGGCGGAGCAAGGCTTCCGACTCGGCCATCGCGCTCCTTCGCCGTGCCACCGCGCTGGAGGACGGGATGCCGGCTGAATTCGGGCCTCCGGCAGTGGTGAAGCCGAGTCATGAGCTCCTGGCAGACCTGCTGCTCGCGAGCGGGCGGGCGAGGGAGGCTGTGGCCGAATTTCAGCGTGCGCTCGCGCTGGGTCCGGGACGCTCGCGGGCCCTGCTCGGGCTGGCGCGAGCCGCTCGGCAGGCGGGAGAGGAGTCAATCTCCGCTCGGGCGTATGGCACCCTGGCGGCGAACTGGCATGCGGCTGACGACGGGGTCCCGGAGCTGGCGGAAGCTCGGGCGGCTAGCGGGGCCCAAGCGGCGAAGTAGGAACCGGCCGCAGCAGCTATCGGTGGCCGCGGCTAAATTGCACCGCGGCCAGTAGGCCGGATCGCCTCACCGGCGTTGTAGTGCCGCAACATAGACCTCGGGCCTGGCCGCTAGGTGTCCCGGCAGCAACGACTTACCTTGACTTTTCCAGGCGTCCTGCTGGCTTGAATCCTGCACCTGGCGTCCGATCCTCCACCTCCCTGAGCCCATGCGTATCTCTTCACGCCGCGCTGCCCGACTGCTGCTCGCCGCTTCCCTCGCACTGGCCTCGGCCACCTGCGGCGGCGACGACCTGACCAAGCCCGGCTCCGACGCTACCCCCGGTCCCGCTTTCGCCGCAGGACCGGCGGCGAGCATCAAGCCGAGCATCCAGCCACCGGCCAGCGCGCTGGACGGCGAGGTCTGGGACCCCAGCCGGCAGCCCACCGTCGTGGTGAAGGACGCGAGCGGCATCGCGGTGCCGGGGGTGGTGGTCAGGGCGACCATCGCCATCGGCTCGGGAACCCTGCAGGGGAACGTCTCGGCGACCACCCTCTCGAGCGGCGTCGCCAAGTTCGTCGATCTGGGAATCGCGGGCACCGGCCCTCACACACTCCGCTACACCACCGGCGGTCTCAGCGCCGTCTCCTCCTCGGTAACGCTGAACGCGCTGCCGCCCGAGGCGTCGACCGGCAAGTGGGATGCACGGGTCTCCTGGGACATCGTTCCGCTGCACATGAGCCTGCTGCCCACGGGCAAGATCCTCGCCTGGGGCAAATACGAGTTAGGCACGACCATGATGGCCAACCCGCGGCTCTGGGATCCGTCGGTCGGCGCGCCGACCACCGCCATCCAGGTGCGGGCGGATACCATGCTCTTCTGCTCGGGCCACACGCTGATGGCGGACGGGAACGTCATGGTGTCGGGCGGACACAAGAACGACGACCGCGGACTCGATGTGACCAACATCTTCGACCCCGTGGCGCAGACCTGGTCCCACGGCCTGCCGAAGATGGCGGCGGGCCGCTGGTATCCGACCGTGACCACGCTGGCCGACGGACGCGTGGTCACCGTGGCCGGCCGCGACGCGGCTTCACAGGTGGTGCTCATCCCCGAGATCTGGGAAGGCGGCAAGTGGGTGCGCCTCACCGGCGCGAGCCTCAAACTCCCCTACTACCCGCGCCAGTTCCTGGCTCCGAACGGGAAGCTGTTCTACGCCGGCGAGCGGGTGAAGGCCCACTGGCTGGACGTGGACCTGGTCACCACCAGCGGCCGAGGCAAGTGGACCTCGAGCACCGGGCTCACCCACCTCTGGCCCTTCAACCGCGATTACGGCTCGGCCGTGATGTACGAGACCGGCAAGGTGCTGTACGTGGGCGGCGGCGGCGACTTGAACTGGAGCACCAACGACGCCAAGTCCGGCAGCCCCACCGCATCCGCCGAGACCATCGACCTCGGCGCGGTCGGCCCCCACTGGAGCAACACCGATTCGATGCACTTCGCCCGCCGTCACCTCAACGCGACCATCCTGCCGGACGGTCAAGTTTTGGTCACCGGCGGCACCAGCGCCGGCGGCTTCAACACCCTCTCGGGGGCCGTCCACGCGGCCGAGCTGTGGAATCCGCAGAGCGGACATTGGACCCAACTGGCCAGCAACACCGTCGACCGGGCGTATCACTCGGTCTCGCTGCTGCTGCCGGACGCCACGGTACTGCACGGGGCGAGTGGCGACGCCAACGTTCCCCTGACGACGACGCCGTATCCGGCGCAGAACAACCATGAGATCTTCCGGCCGCCGTACTTGTTCAAGGGCGCGCGGCCCATCATCACCAGCCTGTCCAAGACGACCGTCGGCTACGGCGAGACGTTCACCGTGACGACCGCCTACGCCGCGCAGATCACCCAGGTCAGGTGGATCCGACTCGGCTCCGTCACCCATGCATTCGACGCCAACCAGCGGGCCAACACGCTCACCTTTTCGCGGGGCTCCGGACTCGTGCGGGTGACTACCCCTTCCACCCCCCAGCGCGCCACGCCGGGACATTACCTGCTGTTCCTGATGAACCGGAATGGGGTGCCGTCGGTCGGAAAGATCGTGAAGGTGCAGTAGGCGGATAGCCTCGACTATTCCTCCGCGATCGCCTCGACCGGCCGGATGCGCCCGGCACGGACGCCCGGCAGCAGACAGGCCAGCATCGCCGAGACCAGCAGCACCGCGGTGACGGCCGCGAAGGTGCCGGGATCGCGCGGCGTCACGCCGAAGAGCAGCGAGCTCAGCCACCGGCCCGCCACCAGCGCCAGCCCGAGTCCCACCAGGGTGCCACGGACGACATACCGCATGCCGCGCGCGACGATCATCCCCGTCACATCGCGCGGCTCCGCCCCGAGGGCCATGCGCACCCCGATCTCGTGCCGCTGCCGCCGCACGACGTACGACATGAGCCCGAAGATCCCCATCGCCGCCAGCGCCAGTGACACCGCGGCGAACGCCGACAGCACGGCACTCCACCGCCCCGGATCGGCCAGCGCGCCGCGCAGCTCGTCCGCCATGGTGCGGCCGGCGAGCGGCAGCTCGGGGTCGAGGCCGCGCAACGCTCCGAGCACCGGCCGGATGAAGCTCTCGGGCGAGGTGCGGGTACGCACGAAGAGCGCGGCGGTACGCGACATCGATTGCGACAGCGGGCCATAGACCCCGTCTCCGTCCCCGGCGAGGCCCTGGTATTTGACGTCACCCACGATGCCGACGATAGTGGTCCGCGGACAGTCGTAGCAGCCGCCCTCGACGAGTTGCTGCCCGACGGCGCTCTCACCCGGGAAGTAGTGCCGCGCCCACGAGCGGCTGACGACGACAACCGGTGGCGCGTTGCTCGAATCGGCGTCGGTGAACGCCCGCCCCTCGAGCAGCGGAATGGCGAGCGCGGCGAAGTACCCCGGGGTCACCCAGGACCAGGGCGACGTGGGCTCGGCCCCGCCGGGCGGCACCGAGTGGGCCACCAAATTGAAATTGTTCACGTCGCCCTGATTGTCCGGCGGAGCCGACGTCGCCAGCCCCGCGGCCGCGACGCCGGGAGTCTCCAGTGCGCGCTGGACAGCTCGTTGCCAGAAGGCCTGCATGTCCGCTCCCTCGGGGTAGCGCGACGCCGGCAATACGAGCCAGACGGAGAAGCTCGAGGCGGCGTCATAGCCGGGGTCCACCTGCTGCAGCCGGGCAAAGCTCTTGCCCAGGAGCGCGGCGGCAAGGAGCAGCGGCACCGCCAGGGCGAACTCCGCGGTCACCAGCACGCCCCGAAGCGTGTTGCTCCACCTGGCGCCGCCGGACCGCCGGGTGTCGGCGCGCAAGGACGCAAACCGTCCGCCCAGGACCGCCGCGACCGGCGAGAGACTCACCAGCAGACCACTCGCCACGCCGAGCGCCGCGGCCACCTCCACCGCTCGGCCGTCGAGCGCGATCTCCCTGATCCGCGGCAGGTTGGGCGCGATCCGGCTGACCAACCGAAGACCGAACGCCGCCAGACCCAGGCCGACGACCGCGGAGAGCGCCGTCAGCGCCAGGCTCTCGGTCACCACCAGCCGGGCGAGCCGGGAGCGCGAGGCGCCCAGAGTCGCGCGGACGGTGAGCTCGTGTGCCCGCGCCGAGGCGCGCACCAGCATGAGCGTGGCGACGTTCGCGATGGCCACCAGCAGCACCAGCACCACGGCGCCGGCAAAGAGCCGGAGCTGCTGTGTGGCCCTCCCCACGATGGTCTCGCGCAGCGGGTAGGGCGTAAGGCGCGCGAGCCTGTCCTTGAACCCCGCCTGCCAGAGCGGGAAGATGCGCTGGCTGATGCCGGCAAGGTCCCGGGCCGCGGCCTCGATCGTGACCCCAGCCTTCAGGCGTCCGATGCCCCGCAGGCTGAAGGGGCCGCGCCGGGTAGGGGTCGGCATCTGGAGCGCGGGCCAGGCCACCGCGTCGATACCCGAGAGCTCGTCGAGACCCGGCGCCAGCACGCCGATCACCGTATGGCTCACGCCGTCGAGCGTGATCGGTCGACCGATGGCCGCCGAGGCGCCGCCCAGCCGCTGCCGGGCGAAGGCGGAGGAGACCACCACGACGGGCGGCGCTCCGGTGAGCTCGTCCCCAGGCTCGATGAGACGCCCGGCCACGACGCGGGCGCTCAGCGCGCCGAAGAAGCCGGAGGTGACCTGGCCGATGTCGATCTGCTTCGGCTGGCCCACGCCGGCCAGGGCAGCCACGCTGCCCCGGGCGGCGCCGAATGCGTCGAAGCTCCGCTGCTGGTCCCGGATAGCCTGGTAGTCCACCACCGAGAGGCCCCAGAGGTTGGTCGCCGAGTTCCGCTGGAACACGCGCACCAGCCGATCGGGATACGGATAGGGCAGGTCGGCGATGAGCACGGCATTCACCACGCTGAACACCGCGGTGGCGGCGCCGATGGCGAGCGCCAGGACCAGGACCACCGCCATGGCGAAGCCCGGATTTCGCCCCAGGGCGCGCGCGGCGAAGCGGATGTCCGCGGTCAGATCCTGGAGCGGACGCACCCCGCTGGCGTCGAGGGTCGCTTCCTTGTAGCGGTCCATTCCGCCGAACGCGAGCAGGGCCTGGCGCCGAGCCGCCGCGGGGTCGAGACCGG
This sequence comes from Gemmatimonadales bacterium, assembly GCA_036265815.1. Classification (NCBI taxonomy): domain Bacteria; kingdom Pseudomonadati; phylum Gemmatimonadota; class Gemmatimonadia; order Gemmatimonadales; species Gemmatimonadales bacterium. Next base: position 73,399 of record DATAOI010000036.1, on the reverse strand, counting down.
CACGGATGTACTCCTCCGTGGCCTGCTCCAGATGAAAGCGCATCTCCTCGTCGAGGTCCCGGTCCCACCGGCGGCGGAAGACCAGGGCGCGGAGCCGCTCCAGAAGATCGGCGATCACCGGTCGGCCATGCGGACGCGGAGGATGCCGTTCACGGCCGCCGCGGTGCGCTGCCACAGCGCGGTCTCCGCCTCGAGCTGGCGCCGGCCCTGGGCCGTCAGCACGTAGTAGCGCGCCCGCCGGGCGTTCTCGGTGGTGCGCCACTCCGAGCGGATCCACCCCTTCCGCAGCATCCGCTGGAGCGCGGGATAGAGCGAGCCCTGCTGGACCTGAAACACGTCGCGGGAGAGCTGGTCGATCCGCTGCCCGATGCCCCAGCCGTGCATCGGCGCGAGGGAGAGGGCCTTGAGGACCAGCAGGTCGAGGGTACCGGGGAGCAGATCGACGGGGCCGGGCACCGGCATGTCCTCCAGAGAGTCTGGAGGAGCATGGGACGGCTTCTCTAGCTTGTCAAGAGGACCTTCTCACCCGGATGTGGTTGTGGACTGCTGCACGGCGCGCCGGGCAAACAGCGCGATGGGGGTGCCGATCAGCAGCACGTGTACCACGATGCTGAGCGCGACCCATAAGGGATCCTTGGTTCCAGCCCCGGCGGCCGAGAGCGGCAGCACGATGTAGTTCCGCCTGGTGCTCCTGACAATGTGCCGTATCTCTCCACGCTCGCGGTCGGCAGGCGCTCGCCGGCAAGGTCCCGAGTAGGACGCCAACGACCACGGCGACGAGCGAGGGTGAGCGGGCAGCACACCGGCGCCCCTCCTCACGGCGTTACTGCGGCGGAATCGACCAGTGGAGCTCCTCGCCCCGCCCGACGGCGAACGGATCGCTCAGCACCGCTTCGCCCTGCCCCCGGACCGGCCGGGCCTCGAAGCGAATGAGTCCAGCCCCGGCCACGAGCCCGGGAGCGAGCCCAAACGTCGTCTTCTCACCGGCTGGCGCGAGCCCGAGGCGGACCGGCGTCGCTCCCTGCTGCCGGACATAGAGATCCATGTCGAGCGAAGAGTTATTTTCGACCTGCACTCGAGACTGCTCGGCGGGAGCGGAATCGGCGCCGGCCTGGTGGGCGGCACAGGCGCTACCGCTCCAGCCGACCAACGCCGAGAGTACGAGGAGTTGACGAGCTCGCATCGGACACCTTCTGCTGGAGACGGTCTGAACGATAGCTCCGATCACACCCGGGGGACGAGGATGCCGCACCGGGCCCGGCCGAGTAGGCGGCGGGTGAGCCCGACGCGCGTGCACCCACCGCTCGCGGTCTGCGCGGCTCTGATCCTGGCGTCCCAGCCCGGCGCCGCGCAGGCACCAGCCAAAATCGACACCCTCGCGCTCCAGCGCCTGCTCGTGGCCGAGGACGCGCGGGGGACGGGTCGCGACGGTCTGGAACCGCTGCTGGGCGCGCTCGCGAGCGACGACACCCTGCTCCGCCGGCTCGCCGTTCGCGGACTGGGCCGGCTCCAGCGGCCCGAGCTCGGACGAGCCCTGCTGCCATTCCTGGCCGACAGCCTGCCCGCGGTGCGCAGAGAGGCGGCGAACGCCATCGCCCAGTCGATGCGCCGGGTCGGCCGAGGCACGGCGTCATCCGACAGCACTCAACTCACGATTCGCGATGCCGCGGCCGCGTTCACCCGAGCGCTCTTGTCGGAGACCGAGCCGCGAGTCACGGAGGCCCTGGCGCAGTCACTGGGCCGGCTGCCGCTGAGTGACAGCGCCGCTGCACGCGCTGCGGAGGTGACGATCCGCGCGCGGCTCGGAGACCAGCCCATCGCCGGGGTTGTACACGGGCTCTACACCCTGGCGCGCGCGCGACGGGCGACGGGCAATCTCACCTCGGCCACCGTAGCGCTGCTCCGGGGCACGGCCCTCGCCGCCGCGGACACGACGGTGCGCCGCCTCGCCCTGCTGACCTTGGCCGCGGCCGGCGGACTGGACAGCACCACGGCCGCGCACACGGCCGGCGACCGCGACGACGAAACCCGCCGGATGGCCCTCCGGGGCGCCGGCGCCCTCCCGGCCGCCTTCCGGCAGGCGCTGATTCGCCGGGCGCTGGCCGACCCGAGCACCATCGTTCGTGTCGAAGCCGTGGCGGCCGCGCGGCTGGGCGACGGCCCACCCGACTGCCGGCCGATACTGGCCGCCACCCGCGACAGAGAGCCCTACGTCGCGCTCACCGCCATCGACTCGCTCGGCAGCGGGTGCGCGGACCCAGGCGCGGCGGCGGCCACGCTGCGGCGGCTCTCGTTGGACAGGACCAAGGGTGGGCCCTCCGACCATCGCTGGCAGGTGGGAGCGCACGCCCTGCTGGCGCTGGCGCGGCTCGATACCGCCGCCGCCGCCGCGATGCTGCCGCGCGCGGTCCACTCGGAGCGAGGGGAGGTGCGCCAGTACGCCGCGCGTGCCGCTGCAATCGTCGGGGCCCGTGCCGTGCTTCTCCGCCTCGCGGCCGACCGCGACCGCAACGTGCAGGAGGCCGCGATCGCCGGACTCGCGGCCACGGCGGCGCACGAGACGGACAGCGTCTACCTCCGCGCACTCGGCTCGAGCGGTCATCAGGTGGCGCTCGCGGCGGCCCAGGCCCTCAAGGACTCCCGGCATCCCGCGGTTGTGGCTACCCTGCTCGACGCCTTCGATGGCCTGAGCTCCCGCCGGACCGAGAACGCCCGGGATCCGCGCATGGCGATGCTCGAGCGCATCGGCGAGCTCGGCTCGCCGGCCGCCGCGTCCCGGCTCCGGCCCTATCTGGCCGACTACGACACGACGGTGGCCGCGACCGTCGCGACGCTGCTGACCCGCTGGTCAGGCGCGCCGGTCGAGCCCCGGCCGGTTCCGTTGCCGATCCGCCCCGAGCCGCTGGCGGACATCTTCTTCCGCCGCACCATCCGGCTCCGGGTGACGATGGCGCCTTCGAGCGGAGGCGGCAGCTTTACGCTGCGACTCTTCCCCGACGAGGCGCCGGCGACGGTGGCGCGCGTGCTGCGGTTGGTGAGCGAAGGATTCTACCACGGGAAGGTCTTTCAGCGGGTCGAGCCCAACTTCGTGATCCAGGGAGGCGGGCCCGATGCCAACGAGTACGTCGGCGCCGCGGCATTCATGCGGGACGAGCTCAGCCTCCGGACCCACGCCCGAGGGACCGTCGGGATCTCCGCACGTGGCCGCGATACCGGCGACGGCCAGTGGTTCATCAACCTGGTGGACAACCCGCTACTCGACCACGAGTACACCGTCTTCGGCCGGATCGACGGCGGTCAGGCGGTGGCTGAACGGATCCTCGAGGGCGACCGCCTAGCGCGGGTAGAGGTGATCGAAAACCGCTGACTGGCCGCCGAAGCCGTTACTGCTTCACCCAGGTCGGCCGGAGATCGCGGGTGACGTTCGCCACCAGGGTCCGGACCGCTTCCCCATACGCCTCGTCCTGGTCCCGCACGGCGATGGACGGCCTCCGGCCGGACACGGCGACCCGGCTCACCGTCTCGTCCGTGGTGGCGCTGGAGCGCCACAGCGTGCCTCCGGTGGTAGTAGACAGCAGGCGGACGGTGAGCTCGCCGGTAACCCCCGAGCGGACCGCCACACCCGACCCGTCCAGGTGACCCCTCGACTTGGTTCCCGAGAACTTAAGAGACCCCACGAATACCGCGGGAATGTCCTTCTCGCGCCCGAGCTTCTGGGCGAGCGGCCCGGCGTTGGGGGCCGTCGCCAGCGCCCTGAGCGACGGATCGGCGTTGCCGAGCTCGAGGAGCTCGACACCCGACTGGCTCGACAGCAGGGCTTCGGCGAACCGCTGGGTGGCCAGGGTGCTCATCGCCGAATTGGACTGCTCGTCAGAGAAGGTGATGACCGCGATGCGGCGGTAGGGCGCGAGATTGAGACGCGCAGGGACCTGCGCGTAGTGCGCGGCGCAGCCGGAAAGCGCCAGAAGACTGCAAAGCGCGAGGACACACTGCGTTCCGATAGACCGGCTGGGGCGGTTGCTGGGCATCTCGGCGCACCTGAGGATGGGGACCCCCGGCGAGGGGGCAAGAGGTGCGCCACCCAGAAACGACTCGGTCATTCCAGCGCGTACACCTTCGCTTCCCAGGGGAACAGCGGCTCTCGCCCAACCCGGTGCGCCGCCACCCGGCGGCCCCGAGTGATCTCGCGCCAATGTTTCCCCTGCGGAGTGGCGGGCCAGTTGGCGACCACGTACTCAGCCGCCGGATTATCGGGATCCGTCGTACCCCAGTCCGAAAAGTTCGCCACCACCACGACGGGCGCGTCCAACCCCTCCCGCCCTCGTCTCCACGTCAGGACCCGCTTGCCATCGTTGAAGTCGAGGTGGATGAAGGCGGTGTCGTCGACGGAGAGCGCATCGGAGCTGGTCCGGAACTTCACCAGGCGGGAGACGTACTCGAACACCTGCTGCCGCCAGGGATCCTGGTCCAGCCGCTCGTAGTTGACCGGGTCCAGCTGCTTGTTGTCGTCGGGCGTCCGGCCGTTGGTACTCCCGTGGAAGATGTCGACGTCGTGCTGGTCCGCGAACTCGTCGCCCGCGAGAATCATGGGAATACCGACCGCCGTGAGCAGGCAAACGAATGCCAGCTTGATCTGCTTCTCCTTGAGCGCCACGCCGTTGAGATCCAGGTAGTTGTACAGTCGCTCGTTCCCGGTCCCGCCGACGTCGTGGGATCCGACGTAATTCACGGCCTGCGTGGTGCCGCCGAATCCGAGGTTGCGGCAATCGATCAGCTTGCGCACACTCCACTCGAATGACGGCTCTCCGTCCGCGTTGCGTCCCAGGATCACCTTTCGCAGGATCCTCTTGAAGTCCTCGTTCCAGAGACCGTCCAGGTGCGCCAGCAATGGTTTGGGCACCGCCAGCTCCTCGCCCACCACCAGAAACCGCTCGTCCGCGCCGGAGGCCGGATTGCCTTCGGCTGCCCAGCGCTGGCGCCAGGCAGCTCGCGTCTCCCGTCGGACGTCGCCGGCGAAATCCCAGTTGTTGTAGTTGTTGACGCTGTCCAGCCGCAGCCCGTCGATATGATATCGGGACATCCAGTACAGAAGGTGGGTCAGCATGTGCCGGCGGGCGCGCACCAGGTCCGCCGTCTGGCCGGTCAGCGGGTCGAAGCTCCGCTGCCGGAACGCGTACTTCCAGAGGTCACCTCCGAATCCGTCGCGCCCGTCCTGCTCCGGATCCAGGTGGTCGAATGGGCCGTGCGCCAGGTCGGTGAAGAACACGTGAAAGTCCATGAAGTCCGCGACGCGGTAGGGATCGTGGTTCGCGAAGGCCATCACCGCATCGTAGAAGAAGCGGATCCCGTTTCGATGACACGACCGGATTAGCGCCAGGAAGTCGCTCACTGCCGTCGATGGTCTGGCGGCGTTCGTGGCCGCTGGCGCGGCGGGATCGACAGGCCGCCCCAGGTCGAAATCGGGGGCGAAGTAGTTGCTCGTGGCATAGCCCCAGGACCTCCGGTCCACGAAGGTGTCCGCCGGCGGCAGCAGCTCGAGGGCGTTGGCGCCGAGCTCGATCAGGTGTCGATGCTCCCGTACCCGCCGGATGGCGGCAAAGCGGCCCCCACGAGTTCCGGGCTCGATCAGCGCCTGCACGTCCCGGAAAGTGCCGACGCCGACATTGGTCGCATCCGCCAGGTCCCCCACTTTGGTCCAGGCCGTCGGTACCTCGTAGATGACCAGGCGGTGATTGCTCGGCAGATCGCTCATCGGCACATCGGCGCCGGGGCCGTCATCGAAGAGCAACGGCTCGGTCTCGGCGTCGCTCGGTAGGAGCCTGCCGTTGCGAAAGCGAATCACCCCGGCCGCGGCCTCATCGTCTCCGTTGTTCGCGCGCAGCCGCCAGTCCACGGCCCAGGCGGTCGGGTCCGTGCACAGGAGACTGGCGTTGGAGGTTCGGAACGGCCGGGTGTCCGCGGTCTCGAACCAGTAGTGGTAGACCTGCCCGTCCGTCAGGCCGCAGTCGGCGGCCGCCACCTCCCACACCTCGTCGGCATCCGCGGAGGCGGCGAGCGGAATTTCCTGCCGCTGAGCCAGTGTCGCTGGGGTGCCCGCCGCAAACACGCCGATGACGAGCTTGGGCGGGGACCTGTCCGGACCGGGACGCCAGAAGACGAAGTGGGTCTGTTTCCGTTTCAAGAGCGGTGGGAGCATTGGACTCTCGTCAGAATAGGCCGCTCGTTCTGGACTAACGTAGCATCTCTGGGGGAAGACGGCGGGGGGGGGCCGCGGTAGGTCCACACCCTCCAGCTCCGCGGCCGGTGGCGCCTGGGAAATGGGTCGATTCGTGCCGCGGACTGTCGACGCACGTGGCTGTTGACTTCCGCGACTAGGACTGTAGCGTAGAGGCTCCCCCCTCCCCTCACCATCGAGACCCCATTCGGTGTGGTCCTCTGCGCGCCTGGCCGCGACTGTGCCCCTGTTCTGCTCTGCGCTGGCCGCCTGCGCGGCGCATCCACCCGCCGTTACCGTGCGCTCGCAAGTCCAGGAGGCCCAGCGGCTCGACGCCCGAGCCGGAGCCGCTTACGAGGCAGGCAATTCCGCGGGCTTCCGGCAGGCCAAGGATCTGTGGCTGCAGTCGGCGGAACTTTACAGTGGCGCCGGTCGGGTCGTGAACGAGGCAGCCGCCCACGATAATGCCGGTCGAGCCTACCAGCGCCTGGGCCAGCGCGACTCCGCTCTTGGCCAGTTTGGCGAGGCCATTGCGTTGCGCCGCGATACGGCGGCCACCCGGGAGATCGTGACTCTGCTCACCACCTCGCCCCTGCTCGAACCCAGCCGGAGCGTTCTGCGCGAGGCGAGCTACGTGCGCGACGCCCAAAGTGTGGTTGCCGCTACGCCCGGGGGCGCAGCGCTCGCCGCGGAGGTGACCTCCGCGGCCGACGCGGTCGCCGCTCTCGATGCCCTCTCGGCGGCGAGGAGGGCAACGCTCAAGGTGACCGCCCCACAACCGCTGGAGGTGCTCTACCGCCGCTGGGCCTATCGGAATACCCGGGCTCCGTGGATCCGCGTCACCACCGACACGTCGCTTCTCGTCCCGGCGGTCACCTACCAGATCAAGTACGCCGACCCGGCGACGCAACGGGACACGACCGTTGATTGGCCGTGCGCCGACGGTTGCGTGATCAGGCTTCCGCTGCAGGGTGACCGGCCACCTCCATGACGGACCGAGCACCCCGGAGAGCCCGATGACTGACCCGCCCGCGGATCCCTCAGCCGAGGTCACGCCACCCGAGCATCTCGGGTTCTTCGACTGGATCAAGAGCATCCCGGCGAGCTATGCGTTGCTCGCCGCTGCTATCAGCGCGGCCGTCGGGTTGTTCGCGCCCGAGCGCCTGCTCCCCGAGCCACTGGTCCCTTTCCGCTTCCTCGCCAGCCTGATCGTGGTCGTCGCCTTCGTGCTGACCTGGGCCTGGCGAACCGCGCTCCGTCGTCACCTCCGGATGGTCGCGACCGTCACAGCGGTTCTCCTCCTGGTGCTCGGGACCCTCAACGTGCTCTTCGTACGGCAAGTCTCCTATCAGAACCCGGCGGAGGAGCGCTACGTGCTCGTGGGGCTCACCGTGGCCGACGAGGATCTCCGTGGCATGTCCGATCAGGACGTGGTCCGCCAGGTAGGCTCCGAGCTGTCGGCCCTGCGGGGAGCTTACGGGCCCCACCTCGTCCTGGTGGTGCTGGCCTACGCCCTGTGTTACCTGCTGCTGATCCAGAGCGTGATCCTCTCGCTCGGGGGAAGCGAGCTGGCCCAGCCCCGTCGGCGGCACACGGCCGCATCCTCGCCCCGCTCCCGAAAGGGGCGCCAGCGGGCGCCGCCGCCCCCCACCTAGCCTACTCAAGAGGAGGATGCCATGGGGCCGCCGTCCGTCATCCGCAGTCTCGCGGTCGCGCTGTTTACCACCATGCTTGCCGGGGGATGCACCGACAGTACGTCCACTCGCGAGCCCGGTGATTTCGGCGACACCGGCGCGCTGCTGAATGGCGGCTTCAACGACACCGGCGTCGAGGGCTTTGCCGGGCAGGCCGTCCCCACCAACTGGAGATACCTCTTCGGCCAGGCCAATTTTGGCGACTCGAGCAGGCTGTTCTGCTTCACGACGGGGCAATGCGGGGTGGCCGGGGTCACGGATCGATTCGGGGACATCGCCTCCGCGAGCGATTCGTTCGGCTTCGTCACGACCTCGAATTTTCTGGAGGATATGGACTTCGACGACTCCGTCGACTCCGTCGTCGTCATCCGGAGCGGGATCGCGAGCGATACCTTCGACATTCCAGGCAGCGATTCCCTGGAGGCGGCCCGCATCACGTTCGATTATGCCTTCCTCACCTCCCGCAACTCGCCAGCGACCCACCAGGACTCGGCGCTCGTCCGTGTCGTGGCGGAGGGCGACACGCTCCCTCTCCTCAAAGTCACCACGTCGGACCTCCAGCCCGGCGGAACACTGAGCCCGCTTCCGGGTGGATGCGGCCAGGATTCCATGACGACCGTGACGACCACCTATTCTCTCTGCACCGGTTGGCTTGCCGAGACAGTCAGCGTCTCTCCCCTCCGAGGCAAGCGCGCCTCGCTCGAGATCGTCGTTGACGAGGTGGGAGGCGACACCGATCAGGCGACGGCCTTGCTGTTCAACAACGTGAAATTGGAGGGAGCTCCGGCGCGATGATGCGCGCCCCCCACAGGGGCATGGTGGTCCCGCTGCTGCTCCTGGCCGTCGGCTCTCCGGCGGCGATCCGGATGAATCCGGTCGCTGCGTCGGGCGCCGGGGCCGAGCCTCCGTGCGAGGAGCGGGAGACCGGGCTGAGTCGGGGATCCGAGCAAGACCAGGAGCGCGCCGTCGCGCGACTGCTGGAGGCCGCAGCCTGCTACGGCCGTGCCCACAACAGTGCCAGGCAGGCCAGGATGCTGGCCACCGCAGCCGTGCTCGAGACCGGACTCGGCCGGGGCGAGTCCGCGCTCGACCATGGCCGTACGGCTCTGGCGCTGCTCGCGGATCGGCCCGACTCTCCGGCCCACGCCGTGGTGCTCACCGCCGTCGGCCAGGCAGAGCAGTATTTGGGACGTACCGACTCGGCCCTGGCCCGCTATCGCGCCGCGCTTCCGGTGGCCCACCGGGGGCGACTCCGCCCGCTCGAAGGCATACTCCTGAATAACCTGGGCACCGCATTTCATCAGCTGGGCTGGATCGACTCCGCCACCGTGTACCTCGATCAGGCTCTCGCTCTCGAGCGTGGTGAGCAGGACAAATTCGGCGAAGCGGTCACCCTCAACAACCTCGGCCGGGTGAACCAGACCCTCGCCCGCCCGGATTCGGCACTCGCCCTCCTCCATGTGGCCCTCGCCCTTCGTCGGCAGGTTGGCGACCGCGCGGGCGAGGGGGCGACGCTCAACAACATCGCGTACTCGTTCGACCTGCTGGGGCGTCCCGATTCCTCCCTGACCTATCTCCGCCGATCGCTTGCCACCTCACTCGCCGCCGGACAGCGTTCCTTCGCGGCCCTGACCCTCATCAACATGGGAAGGGTGCAATCGGAGTCGGGCCGGCTGGACTCGGCCCTCCTGGCGGTTCGGCAGGGGCTGGCCATCAAGCGGGAGGTGGGGGATCTGACCGGACAGAGCTGGGGCCTCGACGATCTGGGCCAGGTCCAGCTGGCCCTCGGGCAGTCGGATAGCGCGGTCGCCAACTACCGCGCGGCACTCGCTCTGCTCCACCGAACCGGCGACGGCGCGCGCGCGGGGCAGACCCTCTTCCACCTCGCCAGCGCCTTTCACCGCCGCAAGGTGGGACGGGACCTCCGGGTGGCAACGTCGTACTACGACTCGGCGTCGGCTTTGCGCGGTGAGACAAGTCGCCGATCGGGCGGAGATGCGGACCGGCTCAGCTTCGCCGAGCAGGACGTCGGGCTCTACGAGGAATGGGCGCTGGCGTGGCTGGCCCGGGGCGACGAGGTCGGTGCACCCGCGTCAGCGTGGGCGGCGCTGGCCGCGGCCGAGAAGGGCCGGGCCCGCGCCCTCCTCGATCTGATGCGCGGTGCCGCGGCGCGGGAGCCGGAGCTTCCAGCCGGCCGAGATCTCGCTTCCGAAGGCCGCGGCTGGGGCACGACGATCGAACGCAGCGGGGCGGCAGCGGCCCTGGTCTATCTCGTCACCCGCGATACACTCGTTCTCTGGGTCGTACGCCCGCCGGGCGAGGTGTCGGTCCTGCGGGTGCCGGTGTCGCGAGACACGCTCGCGGCCCGCGTGCGGGATGCCCGTGCGGCTCTCGCGCCGGATGATCGTTGTGAGCGGGCGCCGACGCCGAGCGCTGCAGCGGGCCGGGATGCAGTTCGTGCCCTGTCCGAGCTCCTGTTGCCACCCGCCGCGCGTGCCCTTCTGCCCCCGGCAGGTGAGCTGTTGGTGCTACCTCATGGGCCCCTCAACCTGGTTCCGTTCGCCGCCCTACCGCTCGGCGCATCTGACGATGCTTTGGGGCTGCGATATGCCCTTCGTTACGCGCCCTCCCTGTCGACGTTGCGGGAAGCTGACGCTCTCCCTGGCCTCGACACTGGGGTGGCCCGGGTGGCGGCGCTCCGCCGCGCGCTCGTAGTGGGAAATCCTCGTATGCCCAAGGTGCGCTTCTGTGATGTCGAGTTCACGCCGTCTCCGCTCCCGGGGGCAGAGCGGTCGAGCCGGGACGTCGCCGCGCAGCTCGGGGCCGAGGTACTCATCGGCGGGGATGCCACCGAGCGCGCCGTCCGAAGCCGCATCGCGCAGGCACCGGTGGTGCATCTGGAGACACACGGCTTCGCCTACGAGACCGACGCGCTGGCGCGAGCGTCGTTCGTGGCCCTGGCGCCCGGCCCGGAGGCCAAGCCCGCCCCGGCGGACGACGGCCTGCTCACCGTGGGCGAAGTGCTGGACCAGCTTCCCACACTCTCCGCCGACCTGATCGTGCTCAGCGCCTGCCAGACGGGGCTCGGCAATCTGAAGGAGGCGGAAGGCACGGTGGGCCTGCAACGCGCTTTCCTCGCCAAGCACGCCCGGAGCGTTCTAGTGAGTCTCTGGAACGTGCCCGACGAGGCCACAGCTTTGCTGATGGAGTCCTTCTACCGCCAGTGGCTGGCCGAGCCCCAGGCTGGCAAGGCTGAGGCGCTCCGGCGTGCCCAGGCGCAGGTACGGCGGCACAGGGAGTTCGCTGAGCCCCGCTACTGGGCGGCATTCCAGCTGGCAGGAGCGAGATAGCCAGGCGTCAGGTCGTCGCCCCCGCCAACTGCCGGACCGCGCCAGCGAGCGTCCGCACCTTCGCGGCATCCCCCGCCCCGCCCGACTCTCCGTCCAGCTCCGTGGCCACCTTGGTCAACGCGTCCTGCCGCGCCGTGCCCGAGGCCTTCTCGGCGTCGGCCAGCGCCGACCGCGTGGCGGCGATCCGGCCCGCATCCAGCCCCTTCGACCGCTCCAGCTGGTCCAGGTACGCCCGCGCCAGCGCAAAGGTGGCGGGCCAGACGATCCGGGGCTGTCCCTGCACGTTCAGGTAGTCGAAGTGCACCGACTTGGCGGCGTCGATCTCGTTCTGTGAGAGGAACGCGCTGGGCGTCAGGTCGAAGATGTCGAGACCGCGGGCGATCTCGGAGGTGACGATGACCCCGTTGTACCAGTAGGCGGACCAGTATCCGGCCCCGACCATCCTGGTGGAGTCCATCGGCCCGCGGTCGAAGAAGGCGATCTCCTTGGGATGCGCGGCATCAGTCCAGTCGAACACCGAGATGCCGCCCTGATACCACGCCTGCACCATCACGTCCCGGCCCGGAATCGGGATCAGCGACCCGTTGTGGGCCACGCAGTTCTCCTCCGGGGTCTGCGGCGCCGGGAGCTTGTAATAGCTCTGGAAGTGCAGCTTCCGATCGACGATGGTGAAGATTGCGTCCGCGCCCCACTCGCGCTTATCGGTGGCGCGACACTTGGCTTGGCCGCCGCCACCCCACTCGTCGGAGAACAGCGCCTTGGTCCCGTCGTTGTTGAGCGTGGCCGAATGCCAGTAGGAGAAGTTGGAGTCGGCCACGGCATCGATGCGCTTCGGATGGACCGGATCGCTGATGTCGAGCAGCAGCCCGTAGCCCTCGCAGGCGCCACCGGCCAGGCCGATCGCCGGATAGACCGTGATGTCATGGCACTGGGTCGGGCCGGGAGGCGGGCCGTTCTCCGCCTTGGGCTCGGGGCCCATCATCGCCGCGATGATGTGGGGGAGCGCCTCGCGCAGCGTGGCGCTGTCGGCCGCGGTCGGCGCGCCGGTGCCCTTCCGGGCCGCGACGATGCTGTCGAGCATCGGGCCGGTGTACTGGTCCGACAGGACCCTGTCTTCACCGTGCATCGTCACGATGAACCCGCCGTGAGCGCGCGCGTCGGCGAGCTCCTTCACCTTGGCGATGCTGTCCTCCGGCGTGTCGCCGTGCTTGGGGGGCGCCACGAGGTTCTCGAAGATCCGCGGGGAATTGACGATGGCCGCCTGCTCCGGATGGGCCACCGGTACCTTGATGACCTCGATGCGGAATAGTGCCGAGCTGGTATCGCTTTCCGGCATCGCATTGGAGCAGCCGGGGAGCTCGCTCGGCGACCGCACGCTGGCCGAGCCCGAGATGTAGACGTAGACGTTCTCGCTATCCTTGGGATCGACCACCACCGTATGAGTATGCGAACCCCGGCAGGTCTGCACGTTACCGACGTTCTTGGGGTTGGCGAGATCGCTGATGTCGAAGATGCGAAGGCCGCGCAGCCGCTCCTTGCTCACCGTGTCCGGCACGCCCTCGGCCCCGCAGTCGAGCCGCGCGGAGAGGCCTTCCCCCGACACGAAGAGCAGGTTCTTGTAGACCGAGACGTCGCTCTGCGACGCGGGGCAGACGTACGCCGTCTCCAGCGAGGGCTTGCTGGGGTTGGCGATGTCCCAGACCTGATACCCATTGTAGCTGCCCTGGATGGCGTAGTGGCCGGTGAAGGAGAGGTCGGAATTGGTCTCGCCCGCGAACTTGGGCGAGGGAGGATTCTTGGAGTCCACCTTCAGGTTCCACACCGCCTCGCCGGCATCCATGACTCCGGCGTGGAGCCCCACGCGCGGGTCGGGGTTCGGCGCCGCCGCGGACGACGACATGCTGGAGCTGGAGGTCGAATGGGCGCATGCCGTCGCCATCAGGAGCCCGGCGGCAAGTGACAGGGAAAGCATCGGGGCGGCGAAGCGCATTGCGATGTCCTTTGGGGGAGCAGAGGGAATCATGAGGAGTGTCAGCCGGGCGGAAGAACCGCGAGCATCTTCTCCATTCGGGCAATCTCTGTGGTCTGATCGACGTTGACGTCAGAGGCGAACTTGAACACCGTCTCATCCTGGCCGGCGCCGTAGGTCCCGAACAGGTCCTTGACCATGGACACGGCGCCGCGATGGTGTTGGATCATGAACCTGAGAAACCGGCGGTCGAACTCGCTGCCCTTGGCCTGGTCGAGCTGTTTCATCTGATCCGGGGTGAGCATTCCCGGCATCAACATCTGCTCGCCACCCGCCATCGTCATCCCCATCCCAGTGTCCGTCACTTGCGGCACGGGCTTCTGGCGGTCGCCCAGCCACCGCTGCATCGTCGCGATCTCGTCCTGCTGGGCGTTGATGATCCGCTCGGCCAGGATGCGCACTGACGAGCTGGCACCGTGAGTGGGCGCCCAGCCCGACATCACGATCGCCTGGGCATGATGGCCGATCATGTGAGACATGAACCGAACGTCCGCCTCGGTGTAGGGATGACGGACGCTGTCGGCCCTCGCCCTGGCCATGGCCGCCAGGTCGCTTTGCCGGCGGGCGGCTGACTCATGGGCCGGCGCGGGAGCCGGCGCCGGGGCTCCTCCGGATGCACTGCTGCATGCCGTTCCGAGGGCGGCGGACACTAGAGCGGCCACCCAGGTCGTATGTGTCGCTGTCATATGCTCTAGCGGTCGATGTAAGCCATCATGTCGTCGGTGTATCGCGGACCGGCCACTCCCGCCGGAGGGAGCGCCGCATTCAGTCGCGCCAGCTCGGCGAGGCCCAGCCGAAGGTCCGCCGCAGCCATGTTCTCCTCCAGGAAGCGCCGGCGCTTGGTGCCGGGGATCGGAACCAGGTCCTCGCCCTGATGCAGCACCCAGGCGAGCGCCACCTGGCCGGGCGTGGCACCGAGCCCGGCGGCCACCTCGCCAACCACGGCGGCCGCGCGCATGTTGGCGTCGAAGTTGGCGCCCTGGAAGCGCGGGTCGCGCCGGCGGTAATCGCCCTCGGCGTATTCCTCCGCCCGGCGCGCCGTGCCGGTCAGGAAGCCGCGACCCAGCGGGCTGAACGGCACCAGCCCGATGCCGAGCTCCCGGAGGAGCGGAAGTATGGCGGCTTCCAGATTGCGCTCCCAGAGAGAGTATTCGCTCTGCAGCGCGGAGATCGGGTGCACCGCGTGCGCCCGTCGGATGGTCCGGGCGCCTGCCTCGCTCAACCCGAGGTAACGCGCCTTTCCCTCCCGCACCAGGTCGCCCATGGTCCCCACCACATCCTCGATCGGCACCTGCGGGTCGACCCGGTGCTGGTACAGCAGGTCGATGTGGTCGGTGCGGAGCCGGCGGAGTGAGCCCTCCACGGCCTCACGGATGTGTGCCGGCCGGCTGTCCAACCCGCCGCGCTTCTTGGAGCCGATCTCCCAACCGAACTTGGTCGCGATGATGGCGCGGTCGCGCCGCCCCTCCAGGGCCTGGCCGAGCAACGTTTCATTACTGTACGGGCCGTACACCTCGGCGGTGTCAAAGAGGGTCACGCCAAGCTCGAGGGCGCGGTGAATCGTGGCGACCGACTCCTGATCGTCTGGGGTGCCATAGGACTGGCTCATCCCCATGCAGCCGAGGCCCATGGCGGAGACCGAGAGACCCTGGGTGCCCAGCGCCCGCGTCGTCAACATGCGCCAAACGATAAGGAGGGACGGACTATCTTGGTACTATGAGCCAGATGTCCGAGCGCTGCCGGGTGTTTCGGCGACTCCACGAGGCCGGCTGCTTCCTCATCCCCAACCCGTGGGACGTGGGCAGCGCGCGCCTGCTGGCCCGCCTGGGATTCCAGGCGCTCGCCACCACCAGCTCGGGGTTCGCCTGGTCCCAGGGCCGGCCCGACAACGCGGTGTCGCTGGACCAGGCCCTGGACCACTTTCGCGAGATAGCCCGGAGCGTCGAGGTGCCGGTCAACGGAGACTTCGAAGGGGGATTCGCAACCGAGCCGGCCGACGTAGCCGCCAACGTCGCGGCCGCAGTGGGTACTGGGGTCGCCGGACTCTCGATCGAGGACTCGACCGGCGACCCGTCCAATCCGCTCTTCGACTTCGCTCTCTCCGTCGAGCGCGTCCGGGCGGCGCGGCGGGCGATCGACGCGAGCCGCTCGGGCGTCCTGCTCACCGGCCGATCGGAAGGCTTCATCGTCGGCCGCCCCGACCTGGCGGAAACGATCCGACGGCTCACCGCCTACGCGGAGGCGGGCGCCGATTGCCTCTACGCACCGGGTCTGCGTAGCCGGGGCGAGATCGGAGCGGTGGTCGCGGCCGTAGCTCCCAAGCCGGTCAACGTGCTGGTCGGCAGCGAGCTCGCCACGGTGGCAGAGCTCGCCGCGGCGGGGGTGCGGCGCATCAGCGTCGGCGGCGCACTGGCCCGCGTCGCATGGACTGGTTTCCTGGAGGCGGCGAAGGAGATCGCGGAGCGTGGAACATTCACCGGGCTGGCCCGCGCCATTCCATTTTCCGAGATCAACGGGGCCTTCGCTTCGGAGCGCCCCTAGGGGTGCGCTCCTCCCTCGCCCAGCAGATAATTTCGGATGAACTCCACGCTGGCATAGAACTGGAAGTCCGCGTTCGCCTTCTTCCGGAATCCGTGCCCCTCGTCTTTGGCCAGCAGGTACCAGACCGGATTGGCGTTCCGCTTGACAGTGGCGACCATCTGCTCCGCCTCGCTCCGCGGCACCCGGGGATCGTTGGCCCCCTGAACCACGAACAGCGGCTTGGTGATCTTGGCGGCGTTGTTGGCCGGGGCGGTGCGCTCCATGAAGGCACGCGTCTCCGGGTCGCGCTCGTCACCGTACTCCACCCGCCGGAGATCCCGCCGATAGCTCTCCGTATGGGCGAGGAAGGTGGCGAGGTTGGAGATCCCCACCACGTCGAGTGAGCAGCAGATCCGGTCGTTGTACGTGGTCGCGACCATGAGGGTCATGTAACCGCCGTAGCTGCCGCCGGTCACCATCACCCTGGAGCCGTCCAGCTCGGGTTGCCGGCCAATCCAGTCGAGCAGCGCGCCGATGTCCTTCACGGTGTCTTCCCGCTTGACCCCGTTGTCGAGCTTGACGAAGGATTTCCCGTAGCCGGTCGACCCCCGGACATTGGGCGCGATGATCGCCACGCCCAGCTCGTTCAGGAGGTAGTTGCTCCGGCCGAGAAATCCCGGTCGCGCCTGGCCTTCGGGTCCCCCATGAATGTTGATCACCACCGGCCGTTTGCCGGAGAACCGCGCCGGTGGCCGAGAGTAGAATCCCGAGATCTGGCGCCCGTCGAAGCTGGGCCAGCGGATGAGCGCAGGAGTGGGCAGGACGGAGGTATCGAGCCCGCCGGTCTCGCTCTCGGTCCATCGGGTGAGCTTCCCGGTGCCCGGATCGAGTGAGTAGGCGTCGCCCGGGGAGCGGGTCGTCACCAGTGTGAATCCCAGCCGCCCGCCGCCGCGTTGCCACACGAGCCCGCTGATGATGCCGGACGCGAGGCCGGGAACGCTACGAATGCGCCGCGTCCTGGTGTCGAGCAGGTAGAGCCTCGAGACCCCTTCCTCATTGGCCACGAAGGCGATCGTGCTCCCGTCCCAGGAGAGCTCGAACTGGTCGACATCCCAGTCGATCCGGGGCGTCAGTGGAGTGATCCGCCGGCTGGTCAGGTCCATGAAGGCCAGCCGCCGGAACTCCGATCCCTGATCGGTGATCAGGTACACGCCCCGCCCGTCCCGGCTGAATCGTGCCGCAGAGTAGACCGCGGTGTCGCCCGTGTCGGCCGGCATCAGCGGGGACTTCTCTCCCCGCGTCACGTCTACCAGCCAGAGTGAGCTCTGGGTCACCGAGCGGGTCTCTTCGGCGATGAGCGTCCGGTCATCCGCCGACCAGTCGGTTACCCCCCATCCTCCGCCTTGTACCTGGAGCAGGAGACGATCGGTCTTCGGATCCGCCGGGTTCATCACGTAGATGTCGCGGTCGGTGCCGTTGCGCCGGGTCGAGCCGTAGGCGATGCGGTCGCCGGCGGTGGACCACTCGATGCCGCCGTTCTGCGAGCGTCCGTCGGTGAGCAGGGTGATCTCGCCGCCGGGGAGATCGAACCGGTAGATCTGGGAGAACTCGTTGCCCCCCGCGTCCTTGAGAAAGAGAAAGTAGCGCCCGGTCCGCGGCTCGTAGACCGCCTGGGAGACCGGCTCCTCGGCGAAGGTGAGCTGGGTGCGGGCGCCGCCCGGCGAGACCACCCGGTGAATCTGCGGCGTGTTGGCGAAGCGGGTGCTGATCAGGATCTCCCGCCTGGCAGGGTGCCAGTCCAGCAGCGACGCCGAGCGCGACTCGGTGTAGCGCCGGGCGGCCTGGGCGATGGCGGCGGGAATCGGCGGCACGCCGTCGGTGACCAGGTTTTCGTTGGGCGAGATGGTGGCGGAGTCCTGGGCGTGCGCGGCTGTCCAGCAGAGCAGCAAGGTGAGAGCGAGCGCGACTCGGGCCAAGTCCTGGCACATGCTCAATTCTACAGGCACCGCCACCGGGCGGCATCCCTGCACGCCGCCAGGACCGAACCCGTGCGGGCACGATCTTGTGGTCCGGCCGCTGAGGTCCATCTTGATAAGCGGGCCAGTCCGCAGGAGGAGTCGCCCGGGAGCTGACGCATTTTCTTTCGAGGTAGTGGAGATCGAACATGACACCTCGGTGCCGAGCAGCCTACGTTGCTGCCCTGACCTGCCTTCTCTCATCGGTGCCTCTCGCCGCTCAGCAGACCGAGAAGCCTCCCCTCCACGCCCGACATTGGCTCGCCATCACCGGGAAGCCGCTGGCCGCCACCGCCGGCGCGGCCATGTTCCAGAAGGGTGGCAACGCCGTCGACGCCGCCTGTGCGATGCTGGCCGCGGTCACCACCATGTGGGACGTGCTGTCGTGGGGCGGCGAGACCCAGGCGCTCATCTATCATCCGGGCCTCAAGCGGGTGATCGGGATCGATGCCCTGGGAGTGGCACCGGCCGGCGCCACGGTCGAATTCTATCGCGGGAAGGGCTACCGGTACCCGCCCGAATACGGCCCGCTCGCGGCGATTACGCCGGGGACCCCGGGCGGTCTGATGACCATGCTTGCCGAGTACGGCACCCTCAGCCTGGCGGACGTGCTGGCGCCCGCCATCCAGATGGCCGACGGCTACCCCATCGAGGCGGAGACCGCCGACTTCATCGAACGCGAGAAAGGGCGGATCAAGCAGTGGAAGTATTCGCGCGCCGTCTTCCTGCCGCATCAGGGAGAGACCCGAGAGGCGCCCGAGCCGGGCGAGGTATTCGTTCAGAAAGACCTCGCCGTGACCCTGCGCAAGCTGGTGGCTGCTGAGCGCGCGGCCCGGCGGGCGGGAAAGAGCCGGAAGGAGGCGATCTACGCCGCGTACGACCGGTTCTACAAGGGAGACATCGGCCGCGAGCTGGTACGCGGCGTCCAGGAGGAGGGCGGCCTCATCACCGCCGCCGATCTGGCGCACTGGCGGGTCAAGACCGAGACGCCGTTGAGCACCACCTACAAGGGGATCGAGGTCTACAAGCTTCCGATCTGGCAGCAGGGACCGGTCATGCTGCAGGCACTCAACATGCTGGAGAACGTCGAGCTGAAGCCGATGGGCTACAACTCGCCCAAGTACATCCATACGCTGTACCAGGTGATGAACCTGGCCTATGCCGACCGCGACTTCTACTACGGCGATCCCGCGTTTCCTCCCGAAGAGCCGGTGCGCGGCCTGCTCTCGAAGGCGTACGCCAAGAGCCGGATCCAACGGATCGACTCGACCCGGAACGACCCCGACGTGCGCCCCGGCGACCCGTATCCCTTCCAGGGTCAGACCAATCCCTTCGCGAACCTGCTCGCCCGGTGGACCGTGGTGCCGCCGCCGGACACACTGCTGAAGCGTGGGGAAAAGACCAAGAGCTCGCTGGCGCCGGCAGCGACAGACTCGCTATTTCGTGAGCAGTTCTACCGCGGCACCACGTCCATCGAGGCGGCGGACGAGGCGGGGTGGGTCGTCTCGATCACGCCGAGCGGCGGATGGGTGCCCGCGGTGATCGCCGGTCACACCGGCGTGGGGCTGAGCCAGCGGGCCCAGAGCTTCGTCACCCGGCCGGAAGATGAGCCCTACAACGTGATCCAACCCGGCAAGCACCCGCGCGTCACGCTCACCCCCACGCTGGCGCTCAAGAATGGGCTCCCATTCCTGGCGTTCGCCGTGCAGGGCGGCGACTCGCAGGATCAGAACCTGCTCCAGTTCTTCCTGGATATCGTGGAGTTCGGGATGACGCCGCAGCAGGCCTCGGAGGCTCCCAACATCAACAGCTACCAGATGCGCTCATCGTTCGGCGAGCACGAGGCTCGGCCGGGCCACATGCTGCTGGCGTCAGCCACGCCGGACAGCGTCCGCACCGCGCTCCAGCGGATGGGGTACACGCTGGAGTTCGAGGAGCGCACCTCGGGACCGATCAACGCCATCCTCTTTGACCGCCGGCACGGGACGATGTGGGGGGCGTCCAGCAACCACGGAGAGGACTACGGCATCGCCTGGTGACGTCAGGCGTACGACCGAGCGCCTCAGAGATATCGCGCCGTCGCCATGGCCGCGACCGCCACCGCCACCAGGCCCGCGGCAACCCGCGCCCCCAGCGCCATGCGGCCCTGGAGCCGCGCGATCTCCGCCTGCTGCTCCGGAGAGGGCCTCCCCGTCTGCGCCACCTGCTGGCCGATGGCAGCCATCCGGTTGCCCGCGGCGCCAGTGATCCCCATCCCGACGGCCCCGCCAACAATGGCCGACAGAGCCCCGACAGCGTAGGCGATCCCAGGCGCCGTGCGGGTCCAGGTCCCGTGAGTCGCGGCCGCGGTGCGTGCGTACAGTATCACCCCAGAGAGCACGGTGAGCCCCATCGCAGTGCCGAGAAACACGGGAAGCCGGCGGCGTGTCACCAGGTGTGCCATGAAGCGGCCGCCCTCCGGCCCGATCTCGCGGACGGTGGGGACCAGGAATCCGGCCAGCAGGAACGCCGAGCCGGCCCAGAAGACGCCGGCCAGTATGTGGATCAGGCGGAGCAGCAGGGTGAGCACGCGATCGTCCATAGCGAGGTACCTCCCCAAACAGGGCCCATTCGTTTGTATGGACTATACAAGACTCTGCGACTCGCTCGCCATCGCCGGCCGTCGTGCGGGTGACCGCGATGGTCCAGGGGCTGGCTCGGCAGGTGCTCGCCTGGAGTCGCTGGTTGCGGAGCAGTGGACGCGGTACATTCGGTGTGACCATGCCCGGCCCACCACGCGTCCCGATCCGGAGCAGTCGACCATGTCCAATCAACCTCGGTGCTTCCGCCGTCTCCTCCCGCTCGCTGCCACCGTCCTCATGCTCGCCGGGTGTGCTTCCGTCACCCCGATCGGCCAGCTGCTCGACAACTCCTCCCACTACAACGGGAAGACCGTGCGCATCAAGGGTGAGGTGAAGGAGTCGGCCGGAGTGCTCGGACGGGGCGCCTATCAGGTGAAGGACTCCACCGGGTCGCTCACCGTCGTGAGCGAAACCGCCAGCCCGCCCCGCACCGGATCCACCATCGGCGTCAAAGGCACGTTTCAGGCCCTCATCACCTTGGGCTCCAAGAGCCTGGCCGTCCTCAAGGAGCAGAGTCGATTCCAGCCGTGAAGGACGGTGGCGTCCTTGCCGAACCCCCGCTCCATGCGTCTGACCCTGCTCCTCGCCGCCGCGCTCGCTTGCGGCCCGAAACCGACGGCTCCCGAGCTGCCGTCCTCCGCGGCGACCGCGGTCACCGATCGCGAATGGGTCCTCACGACTCTCCACGACCGAACCGCCCCCGAGCCGTGCTGCCGGCCGTAATGACTTACCAGGCGACCGAGTCCGCGCTGACCCTGCACGGGGCGGCCGGAGTCCTGGCGCGGTTTCGATAGGGAGGACCCGTCAGAGGAGAATGCCCATGTCCATCGGCGCCAGCTTTCTCGAGCAGGTGAACCGGTCGTTCGACCGCGCGGCCGGATTTACCCAGCATGACGCCACCCTGCTCGCCAACATCAAGGCCAGCAAGAACCTCTTCTACACCAGCTTCCCCATCAAGCGCGACGACGGCTCTATCGAGGTGATGCATGCCTGGCGGGCCGAGCACAGCCATCACAAGCTGCCTTGCAAGGGCGGCATCCGATACGCCTCGAGTGTGGACGCCGAGGAAGTCCAGGCGCTGGCGGCGCTGATGACCTACAAGTGCGCGCTGGTGGACGTGCCGTTCGGCGGCGCCAAGGGCGGCATCCGGCTCGATCCCAAGACCTACTCGCCGGCAGAGCTGGAGCGGATCACCCGGCGCTACGTGTTCGAGTTGGTGCGGAAGAACTTCATCGGACCCGGGCTCGACGTGCCGGCGCCGGATGTCGGGACCAGTTCACGAGAGATGGCCTGGATCGCCGATACCTATACCCAGCTGCGCCCCGGGGAGGTCGATGCGCTCGGTTGCGTCACGGCCAAGCCGGTGACGCAGGGCGGGATTCGGGGGCGGGTCGAAGCCACCGGCCGGGGCGTGTTCTATGGCGTCCGCGAGGTGGCAAGCATTGGCGAGGACATGAAGGCGTTGGGACTGTCGGCCGGGCTCCAGGGCAAGCGCGTCGTGATCCAGGGGCTGGGAAATGTGGGCTACTTCGCCGCTCGTTTCTTCCAGGAGGGCGGTGCGGTGCTGGTGGGGCTCGCGGAGTCGGAGGGTGCCATCGCGAATCCGAAAGGGCTCGACCTCGAGAGCGTCATGGCCTATCGGAAGGACCGCCGGACCCTGCTCGGGTTCCCCGGCGGTACCGACCTCGCGCGCCGGGAGGATGCGCTCGAGCTCGACTGCGACATCCTCATCCCCGCCGCGCTGGAGCGACAGATCACGGCGGAGAACGCGGCCCGAATCCAGGCCAAGATCGTCGTCGAAGCCGCCAATGGCCCAACCACGCCCGAGGCCGACGACATTCTCGCCCGGCGCGACGTGATGGTGATCCCCGACGCCTTCATCAATGCGGGCGGTGTCACCGTCTCCTACTTCGAGTGGGTGAAGAACCTGGGCCATGTGCGGTTCGGTCGGATGCAGAAGCGGTTCGAGCAGGGCGCCTACGGCCGCCTGCTGCACGCCGTCGAGGGGATCACCGACCGGCGCTTCGCGCCGGGGGAGATCGAGCGGGTCACCTACGGCGCGGGCGAGGAGGACCTGGTGAACTCCGGACTCGAAGAAACCATGACCAGCGCTTACCATCCGATCCGGGAGGTCTGGAAGCGTCAGGGCAAGATCGATCTCCGAACCGCGGCCCTGATCGTGGCGATCGACAAGGTGGCGACGAGCTATCTTCAGCTCGGAATCTTCCCCTAGGCTCTGGATGCGGCATGCCAACGCTCACCCGTGCTCTCGCTTCGCTCTGGTTCATCTCCGCCCTCTCCTGGCCTGTACACGTCTGGGGGCAAATGCCCCGCGCCGACCCCGCCGACGTCGGCACGATCGACGGCATCGTCCACGCCTATTACGACGTGATCAACGGGCCCGCGGGCACTCCCCGCCAGTGGCGGCGAGACAGCACCCTCTACATGCCCGGCGCCACCTTCGTCGCCATGAAGGAGCGCGATGGCAAGCCCGCGCCCGACATCATGACTCCCGAGCAGTTCCGCCGAGCCACGGACCGCGAGTTCGTGGAGCAGGGCTTCTTCGAGATGGAGATCGGTCACCGGATCGAGCGGTTCGGCCACGTCGCCCAGGTTCGCAGCGCGTACGAGACCCGGCGGGCCACTGCCGGGCCGCTGCTGGGTCGCGGAGTGAACTACCTGCTGCTCTATTGGGACGGCAGCCGCTGGTGGATCAGCTCGGCGGTGTGGGACGATGAGCGGCCGGACAACAAGCTGCCGGCGTCGTGGGTCGCCAGGGAGGAGCGGGTGCCGTGAGCGGATCGAGACAGGCCGGCCATCGGGCCTGGCCCTCGATACCCTATGGAGAATGGAAGGAGACCCTGGCCACGCTGCACCTGTGGACCCAGATCGTTGGCAAGGTCCGCCTGGTCCAGACGCCGTGGGTCAACCATTCGTGGCACGTGCCCCTGTACGTGACGGCGCGAGGGCTCACGACGTCGCCGGTCCCCTATGGCGCTCGCAGCTTCGAGATCAGATTCGATTTCCTGGATCACCGGCTCGCCATCGAGACCACGGACGGACAGGTCGAGCTGCTCGAGCTGGCGCCACGTAGCGTGGCCGATTTCTACCAGGAGCTGTTCGCCCGCCTGAAGGCGCTTGGCCTCGACATCAAGATCCGAACCATCCCCAACGAGATTCCGGATGCCATTCCGTTCGAGCAGGACCGAGTGCATGCGGCGTACGACGCGGAGCGGGTCACCCGCTTCTGGCGCGCCCTGGTTCAGGCCGACCGTATCCTCCGCACCTTCCGCTCGCGCTTCCTCGGCAAGTCCAGTCCGGTGCACTTCTTCTGGGGCGGCTTCGACCTCGCGGTGACCCGGTTCTCCGGCCGCCGGGCACCGCCGCACCCGGGCGGCGTCCCCAACCTACCGGACTGGGTAGCTAGGGAAGCCTACTCCCACGAGGTCAGCAGCTGCGGGTTCTGGCCGGGCGGGGAGGCGCTGCCCGAGCCGGTCTTCTACGCCTACGCGTATCCCGAGCCGGAGGGCTTCAAGCGGGCCGCGATTGGGCCGGCCGGGGCGGAGTACCATTCCACGCTCGGCGAGTTCGTGCTGCCGTACGAGGCGGTCCGGCAGGCGCCCTCGCCGGAGACGGCGCTGCTGGAGTTTCTGCAGGACACCTACGAGGCGGCTGCCGGGCTCGCGGGATGGGATCGCCCGGCACTGGAGCGGACCACGAAGTAGCCATGCCACGGGCAGCCGTGCCCCTTGGGGGCTGCTCCCCCCTTCTAGACCACTCGCCGCCCCGGGCGTAGCTTTCCCCATCCTGCTCAATCAACTGGCGGTACCTCCTCAAGCGCCTGCCTCTATCCGCCAGCCGTCCTCCCGGCGTAGCTGGAGTCCCGGTGGAGCCTTGGCTTGCCAAGTTCGACGCGGGCGACCCTCAAGCCGCCTGGGACCTGTTCGCCGACCGCTATCGGCGGCTGATGCTTGCGACCATCAGGCGCCTGGTCCCGGACCATGACGATGTCATGGACGTGTTCTCCATGGCCTGTCAGGCTCTCTCCGCCAACGATTTCGCTCGCCTCAAGCGCTACTCCGATCGATCCGCCCGACCCGCCAGCGTCGCCACCTGGCTGGTCATCGTGGTACGCAACCTCACCATCGACTGGCTCCGCCAGCGCGATGGTCGTCGCCGCCTCACCGTGCCGTCGACCCTCTCCCCGCTGCAGCAGGAGATCTACGCGGCCGTCTGCATCGGGGGCCATTCGCACGTCGAGGCCTACGAGCTGATCCGCGCTCGCACCGGATCGTCGATGCCGTTTCATGAATTTCTCCAGGAGGTCCGTTCCCTTGCTCGGACCGCGCCGTGCCCCGACAGCGCTCCGTCGCGGCACCCGGTGTCCGACCCGTCGGCCATCGAGGTAGCCGTGCCCGAGCTGGACCCGGTGGAGACGGCGGAGGCGGTCCAAAGGCTTGCCGAGGCGCTGGCATCGCACCCGCCGGACGTACGGCTCGCCGTGGAGTTGTTCGTCGTCGAACGACTTTCCGCTGCCGACGTCGCCCGTGCGGTTGGCTGGCCCGGCCCCAAGACCGTCTACAACCGGGTGTATCGCGCGCTCGCTGCGCTGCGGACCCGGCTCGAGCTCGAGGGCATCGGTCCCGGCGACCTCTGATGAGCAATTCCGGCAGTTCGGTCCGTACCCTACCACGCAACCGTGTGGCCAATCCCGGCCACGCCACTTCTCCGGACGGCCGCTCGTGCCACTGACCTGTCCCTCGGAAGCGGAAATCCTCCTGTTCGCGCTGGCCGATGACTCCGTGCCGGATGGCGTCACCGCTCGACACCTGGGCGGGTGCGCGTCGTGCCGGGACCGGGTGGCCAACCTCCGCCGCGTGGTGCAGGGGATTCAGGCTGTAGTGGGAACCGACCTCGCAGGCGATCTGGACGAGATCGCGCTGGCCCGATTCGTCGATGGTGTCGCCCTCCCCAGCGAGCGGGAGGCTGACATCCTCCATCTTGCCGGGTGCGGACGCTGTCGCCGCCAGCTCGCTTCGCTGATCGAGGTGCTGGCGGATCCCGGCGTGGCGGCCGAGGTGCGGTCGCTCGAGCGGCTGCGCGATCGGCCGGGAGCACGACGGAGGTTTCTCGCCGGGGCCGGCCTCATCGCCGCCGCGGCAGCGGTGCTGGTCCTGGTCCGGCCGGACCGCGGGGGTCATGACACCGATCTGCACCGCGGGCCTACCATCACGGCCTCGGCGGCGCCGACGCCCCTGTCGCCGATCGGTGAGGTCCCGGCAGCCACCCAGCTCAGCTGGACCGCGGTGCCCGGTGCGGAGCGCTATCGCGTGAGGCTGTTCGACGCCTCGGGGAAATCGCTGTACGAGACCCAGGTGGCGGACACGGTGATGGCGCTTCCCGATTCGGTCGTGCTCGCTCCGGGACGGTTGTATCTGTGGAGGGTCGAGGCCCGCAATGGGTGGGATCGCTGGACCTCGTCGGACCTGATCGAGTTCCAGGTCAGGCCGGCGGCGGAGTCCAACGATACGCTCCGCCCCTCGGCATCTCTGCCCGCCCGCATCACCCTGCCGCCGCCGCGGGACTCACTCCGTCGCCTCGCGCCGACCCTGTCGGACTCCGCCCTGGTGCTCGAGGTTCGGGCGCGGCCGCTCGAGGTGCGTGAGGCGCTGACCGAGACGCTCGCGAGCTCGGTCCACGGCCAGCCGGCGGTGCGTGAAGCAGAGCTCGTGCTCGCCCGCCGGCTGGCCGCGGCCTACGCCGCCGCCTGGCATGATGAGTTCCTGGTCCGTGAGGTGGCCCGCTTCACCGGCTGGCCCACGCCGCGCCGCGCCGCCAAGGTCCGGGCCGACAGCCTGCGCCGGGCAGGCGTCACGGCGTTCGGTCGCGATGGCGCGGCAGCTGCGATCGGGATCTGGCGGCGTGCCCTGGCTGGGGCCGCCGCCATCGACGACAGCGCCTCGATGGCGGCGACATTGGGAAACATCGGCGCCGGCCTTTCCCGTGATGCCAGCCCGGATAGCGCCGCGGTCTATCTCGAGCGTTCCCGGCTGCTGGCCGTGGCGCTGGGCGACATGCGGGTCGAGGCCAATGCCCTCTCCGAGCTGGCGGGGGTGAGCGAGAGCCGGGACGACGTTGAGGGTGCCCGCCAGTCCTACGCGCGGGCGATCGCGTTGCGGACCCGCATCGGCGATTCCCGCGGCCTCGCCTCCGATTACAACAATCTCGCCGGGCTGGCGCGTGACGCCGGCGACCTCGACGAGGCCCGCCGCCAGCTCGAGGCTGCGCTGGCGATCAATCGGCGGGACGGCCGCGCGGAGGTCGCCGCGACCAACCTGGTCAACCTTGCCGGGCTCGCCAGCCTGGCCGGTGATTTTGCCCGTGGCGCGACCCTCTACCGCGACGCGTTGGCGACCTGGCGCGAACGGAAGCAGTGGGCCGACATGGCCGACGCCCTGCGGGGGCTGGGAGAGCTCGAGTTGCGTCGGGGAGACTATCCCGCGGCTCGGATCGATCTGCAGGCGGCGCTCGCCATCTACGACCGTACCGGCCCCGTGGCGGACGCCTTCGCGGTGCGACAAGAGATGGCCGGTGCGCTCGCCGCCGAGGGTGAGCTGCAGAGTGCGCTGGACGAATTGCGGGAGGCGCGGCGTCTCGCCGACTCCACCGGCGCGGAGGCCGGCGTTCAGGCGGGCATCGCGCTCGCCCGCGCCGATCTGGCGGCCCAGCTCAACACCCGGCAGGAGGCCGAGCGGCTCTATGCCAGCGCGGAGCTGCTCTTCCGGCGGGCCGGTGATCGGGTGGGCGAAGCCGAGGCGCAGGAGGGCCGGGGGATGCTGCTGCTCGACCTTGACAAGCCGGCGGCCGCGGAGCCCCTGCTCAATCGGGCGCTCCGCATCGAGCTCGCCACCGGAAACCGCCGCGCCGCGTCGCTGACCCGCATGGTGCTCGGCGATCTCTCCCTCCGTCGGGGTGATACCACCGGTGCGCGGCAACAGCTCGCCCGCGCGGGCAGGCAGCTGGCGCGGCTGGGCGATCCGGTCGCGGCCGCCGAGGCGGTGGGCAAGCGGGCCTCGCTCGAGGCGGCTGCTGGCTTCCCCGCCGCGGCCGAGTCGCTCTTTCGCGCAGCGATTGCCGGCGTGGGCGATCGGGTGGCACCCGAGGTGACCTGGCGGCTGCACGCGGGTTTGGGCACGACCCTGCGCGACCGGGGCGCGACGGACGAGGCGGCTCAGGAGCTGCGAGCCGGCATCGCCGCCATCGAGCGCACCGGCCGCTCGCTCACGCTGGCGGAGCGACGCTCGGGGTTTCTCACCGATAAGTGGGACGTGTACGTCCAGCTCGCGCTGCTGGAGCGCGCCAGGGGGCGTGTCGCTGCCGCGTTCGAGGTGAGCGAGCGTATCCGGGCGAACGAGATGCGGGAGCTTCTGGCGCAAGGGCGGGTCGCGGTGCCTCGGGACACGGCGATGGCACTGGTGGTGAGGGAGCAGGATCTCCGCCACCGCATCGACGAGCTCACCAGCCTGATGGAGGGAGCTCCCGCGGGCAACCAGCCGTTCCGCGGCCCCGACGTGTCACGCGGGGGTGCGGTCACACGCGAAGCGCTGCTCAGCGCGCAGGAATCCTATGCCGAGCTGCTGCTGGAGATTCGCGAGCGGGCCCCGCGGCACGCGGCGCTCCTGTCGCGTGAGACCGCGACCTGGCGCGACGTCGCCCGGCAGCTTCCGGCGGACGGGGTCTTGATCGAATACCTGGTGAGCGACGCGAGCTCGCTGGCTTTCGTCATCAGTCGCGACACCACGGTGGCCTTGCAGCTCGGGGTGGGCCGCCCTGAGCTCGCCGGCTTGATCGACTTCGTGCGAGGATCGTTGCAGCCGCGGGGGTCGCCGGGTCTCGATTCGCTCTGGCGCGCTCCGCTGCGCCAGCTCTATCGCGATCTCGTCGCACCGATCGAGGCCTCCGGGCTCCTCGACGGCAAGACCCGACTCGTCATCGTGCCCCACGCCGAGCTGCACTACCTGCCGTTCGCCGCGCTGCTGGACGGCCACGGACACTTCCTGATAGAGCGATTCCAGCTCATGGCGGCGCCTTCGGCATCCGTGTGGCTCGCCCTCGGTGCCCGCGCCCCGGGGAAGGCCACCAGCGGCCTCCTCGCCTTTGCACCCCGACCGGACGCCCTGCCCGCCTCCCGCCAGGAAGTGGCGGCCATCGGGCGGCTCGGAGGGAAGGAGGCGCGAGTCGTCGTCGGGAATGCCGCGACAGAGGCCGCCTTCCTGCGCGAAGCACCCACCCGCCGGGTCATTCATCTCGCGACCTACGGCGTGCTCAACAAGCAGAACCCGCTGTTCTCCTTTGTCGCACTGGCACCCGAGGGAGCCGACGACGGCCGGCTCGAGGTCCACGAGGTCTTCGGTCTGCGGCTCGCGGCCGATCTGGTGGTGCTGTCGGCCTGCCAGACCGGACTTGGCTCCGGCGCGCTCACCGACGTGCCGGCCGGCGACGACTGGGTGGGGCTGGCGCGCGCGTTCCTCTCGGCCGGGACGGCGCGGGTGATGGCGACGCTCTGGCCGGTCCAGGACCGAGCCAGCGCCGCGCTCATGGAGCGGTTTTACCAGGGATACGTGATAGGGTCAGATCCGGGCCGGGCGCTGGCCGCGGCGCAGCGTGCGCTGTTGTCGGTCCCGGCGACGGCGAGCCCCTATTACTGGGCCGGATTCGAGCTGATCGGCGGGCGCTGACTCGGGCGCTGAGCAACCGGGCGCCCGCTGCCCGTACTACTCATGGTCCGCGATCCAATGAGCAGTCATGCGAGTCGCTGGGGTATACCGGCCGGCCATTCGCGCTCGAGTCCACACCTGCCTGAGGGCACGAGACCATGCGTCCTCGCCTGCAACGTTCGTCGGCCGCTCTGCTCGGCGGCCTGAGCATCATCGCTTTGCTTGCCTCGTGCTCCGACGACGCGCCGACCGCGCCGGACCAGGCCAAGGTGTCTCTGACCGAGACGTCCTCCGATCGGCTGTCCGTGTGCCACAGCGGCGGGATCATCACCGTCTCCCCGTCCCAGCTCGCGACTCATCTCGGTCACGGCGACTACCTCACCAGCCTCGCGGTATCCCACGCGAGCGATCAGCCGAAGGACGGCGCGCACTTCCGCCGGATCGGAGACGCTCTCACCGTGGCGCGGGACGGCCGGAAGGCACGGGGCGAGCTGGCCTCGGCCGCGTGTCGCATCACCATCACCGTTGCCGCCGGGGTGTATCGGGGAACCGATGACCTGGCCAACACCGACGAGAGTCTCGAGCGTTTCCCGTTCGAGGTGGACGTGCCGGCCATCACGCTCCGGGGTGCGCTGGTGATGCGCCTGGATGCCAGTGGACGAGCCACGGGTACCAGCACGACTGGTCGGGCGACGACGCTCGCACCAATCGAGCCGCTGTCGGATCTGGTGGGCTTCCCCGCGATCTTCGCGGCGTATGGCGACGGCAATGGGCTCACGGTGCAGGGCTTCGCCTTTCAGTCGGGGCAGGCGCCGGGCACGGAGACCGCGGGGACCGGCGTGATCTCGTTCACGGTGACAGGTCTCACCATTCGGGGCAACCGGCTCGAGGGCTTCTTCGAGACGATAGACCTCCGCGGAAGCAACGCCATCGTCGAAACGAACCACATCAGCGAGGGAGGGCAGTGCGCCATGTGTCTCGCGGGGCCCGGCGTTTACCGTGCCGAAGGCAACAAGATTGTGGCCGGGGGCACGCACGGGATCTTTACCAGCCCCGCCATCGACGCCGAGCCGGACGGCCCCGGTTTCTCCAAGGTCTTCGTCGATATCATCGACAACGAGGTTCGCAACGTCCGGCAGCAGCCGATCAGCGCCGGCATCCGGGTTGGGGCTGTCGGCCTCGGTGCGCCGAATGTCCCCGGTTCGAGCCACATCAAGATTCGCGACAATCTGCTGGTGAACAACAACTTCGGACTGATGATCGACGCCCTGTTCCCCCAGCCCGACACGAGGCTCCGGGGTGACATCGAGGTGACGACCAGCGGCAACGTCGTGAGGGAAAGCTGCCAGGCGGATCTGCTCGTGGGGTTCAGCCGACACTACACCAATCTGGGCGCCGGCGGAGATCCTTACCTGCTCAATTCGACGTACAAGCTGACGCTCAGCGGAGACTGGCGATTCAGCGACGCGTGGTTCAGCAACCCGCCGGGATTCGGGAACACGCTGCTGGTGAACGGACGCGAGATCGGGCACAGAACTCGCGCGTTCTATGACCCGGAGAGCTGCCCCGCGAGGCAATTATGAGATTCGTCGTCCTGGGCACTGCACTAGCCGGCCTGACCCTCGCCTGCTCTGAGGGCGAGGGACTCTCCGACAGCGGTACGCCGCTGCCGCCGACGCCGTTCGTGGTGTCGAATCCAGTGCCGGGCCCTGCCGTGTCGGCCTCGGGCGCGAGACTCTCGGCGTCCACCTCGGCGACCGCCGGGACATCCCTGGCCTACGTCTCCCTCGCACCCGGGAAGATTCCTGGGGCCAGTCTCGCGACCATCGTCAATCCCCGGATCAACAGCGGCGCGACCGTCCCGGTGGTGAGCGGCGGCTTCGATCCAGTCGGGGTGACCGCGGCCGCCGGGGATACCCTGGACGTTCTGATCCACAGCGGGCCTGCCCTCTCGGCAACGTACCGGATTCTGGTCAACCTGAACGTCTCACCCACTGTGGTGCGGACCAACCCGCCAAACAACAAGCGCGACGTGTCGCTCAATCCGGCGATCACGGTGGTCTTCAGCGAACCGATGGACAGCGCGAGTGTGATCGGGGCACTGAGTTTGACCGATGGTCTCAACCCGGTGCCGGGAGCCGTGGTGATTCCGCCGAACGGCGGCGACATCCTGCAGGTCACCCTCATCCCGGCGGCCCCGCTGGCCCCACTCACCACCTACGTGCTCCAGGTCGGGACCACGGCTCAAGATCGGGATGGGCAGGGGCTCACTGCGCCGGTGACCGCCGAGTTTACCACCGATTCGCTGGCGCCGGATGTCACCGCGCCCCTGGTCAGAATTGTCCCTCCGGTAGGGATCGATTCGGAAGCTGTCGATTACCCTGCCTTCCGGGCAGTGATCGATGACGATCGCAAGATCGTCGATGTCACCTGGGAGCTCGATGACGGAAGCGGCAATCCCACCTATGGGTGGAACTCGGGGTCGAACGACTGGTCTGACCACCTCGACAATTGGTACGTCCTTGCGGACCACAGCGACAACAACTTGTCGCTTCACCCCGGTATCTACAACGTTCGATTGACGGCGATGGACTTCGCGGGGAACATCGGATCGTCGGCACCATTCACAATGACGTTTGTGGCTCCGGATTCACAGCCGCGGCTCGTGGTGCGCTCGTTCTCGGTCGTGGAGTTCTATGATCCGAATTGGGCCGGGTGGATCTACACCCCGCAGCTCGTCGTCGCGGATGCTCCGGGGCAGAGCGGACTCAGGATCGTCGGCTTCGAGATGCTCACGATTCCCGGATTGACCCGACCATCCTGGTCCACGCCCTGGAAACTCACCGCCTTCCTCCTGAGCGTTCCGCCGGGCCAGGATACCCCGCTCTTTCCCAAGGACTGGTACGGCGAACCCGAACCAGCATTCGGCACCGGGGGTCGCTCGAGCGGAGGCGAAGCGACTGCCCGTCTCACGTACCGTGATGAGATCGGTCACTTCTACACGATGACGGTCAAGGGCGACGTCGTGCCGGGAGACTGGCCTACGACGTTCACGGGCGCCTGCGCCTATCACTGGTCATGGGAAGGCATGGAGCCAGGCGACCTGTCGGGCTGCGGCTGGAGCGAGGATTCCCGATGATGCGGGTCGTCGTGGCAATTGCGCTGGCTGGCATGACCCTCGGCTGCTCGGACGGAGCGGGGCCCCGAGATTCCGGAGGTTTGCTTCCGCCGACGCCGTTCGTGGTGTCGAATCCGGTGCCGGGCCCTGCCATGTCGGCCTCCCGCGCGAGGCTCTCGTCCACGTCGGCGACCGCCGGGACGTCCCTGGTCTACGTCTCCCTGTCGCCCGGGAAGATCCCCGGGGCCACCGCGGCGACCATCGCCGATCCGCGCACCAGCAGTGGCGTCACCGTCCCCGTGGTGGATGGCGGCTTCGATCCGGTCGGGGTGACTGCGGCCGCGGGCGATACCCTGGGTGTCCTGGTCCGCAGCGAGACCGCCCTCTCGTCATCATACCGCATCCTCGTCAATCTGAACGTCTCACCTAGCGTGGTGCGGACCAACCCGCCCAGCAACAAGCGAGACGTGTCGCTCAATCCGGCGATCACCGTGGTCTTCAGCGAGCCGATGGACAGTGCCAGCCTGATCGACGCGGTGACCCTGACCGACGGTGGCAGCCCGGTGCCCGGCACTGTGGTGATTCCGGCCAACACGGGGGACATCCTCCAGGTCACCTTTGTCCCGGCAGATCCGCTCGCAGTGGGCACGACCTACGTGCTGCAGGTCGGCACCGCGGCCCGGGATCGCGATGGCCAGGCACTCGGCGCGCTCCTGACGAGCAGGTTCACCACCGACACGCTGCCGCCGGACGTCACGGCGCCCCTGGTGACCATCCTGAGGCCGGTGGCCGGCGACTCCGAAGCCTTCGAGTACCCCAGTTTCCGGGCAGCCATCACGGAGGATCGCGAGATCGCCGATATCGAGTGGGAGTTCGATGACCGAAGCGGCGATGCGCCACTCCGGGTGCGCTTCGGGCGGTCGAACTGGGGCTCAGCGGGGTATCTCGACATGAGGTACATCCTCCCCTCGGCTTCCAACTTTCACTTGCTGCGGCAGCCCCACCCCGGCACCTACACCGTCCGAATGACGGTAGCCGACGAGTCCGGAAACAGCGGAACGTCGGCGCCCCTGACACTGACGTTTGCCGCCCCGGATTCCCAGCCGCGCATCGTCGTGCGCTCCTTCACGGTCATCGAGTTCGAGAACCCGTTGGGTTCGGCCTTTTGGAACTATGCCCCCCAGCTCGTCGTCGCGGATGCCCCGGGAGAGAGCGGGCTCGAGATCGTCGGCTTCCAGATGCTCACGATTCCAGGCCTCACCTATGGGAACTCCTGGTGGAATCTCACCGCACGGTTCCTGAGCGTTCCCCCGGGCAAGGATGTTCCGCTCTTTCCCGAGCGGTTCGGGCACTATGTTGCGGCGGTCTGGCCCTATTCTTACACGGAGGGGCTTCGCTCCAGTGGAGGGGAGGCAACGGCCCGGCTCACGTACCGGGACGAGGCCGGTCACTTCTACGCGACGACGCTCAAAGGCCCCATCGTTCCCGGGGCCGATCCCCAGAGCTGGACGGATGGATGCAATCACTGGTCTCTCTGGGGCACGTGGCCAGAAGACCTGTTGCCTCCCGGCCGCAGCGAGGAGAATTGTCGGATTCTGGACGGCACCGGACCCTGACTCCGTCGTCCTATCTGTTGCGACTGGTCCGGAGCACCGCCTCCAGCTCCCCGTCCATCAGCCCGCGCGGGGCCGGCAGCTGGATCAGCGAGGGCGACCAGCGTGGGTTGCCCTCGATGATCACCGGCCCGCGGTCGGAAATCCCGATGTCCCATCCAATCCCCCGGGCCCACGGAAACGCCGCCGCCGCCCGCAGCGCCACCTCCTTCACCTCATTCCAGCAGGGAAGCCGATATCCGACGAACGAACGATCCGTTCCCGGGATCAGCGACGTGTACTCGCAGCTGTCACGGTTCCGACCCGGACCGAGAGCACCGGTGTCCGGATCCACCCAGCATCCCAACGCCCCATACAGCAGGTGGTCCACCCCCACCGGCTTGGGTTGAAGCTTGTAGACCGACCCCACGATCTTCGGGCTCCCGTCCAGGGCCACGACGGTCACGACTCGGACTGAGCAGAGCGTGGGCCCGATGAGCTCCGCCAGCTCGGGGTGCGGACGAATCCGCTCCTCCACCAGGAAGGAAGAGGCGTCGGCCTCGGGATTCTGGAGTTTGAGCGCGGCGGTGTCGCGGGCCACCGCGACCAATGCGGCAGCGTCGTACCGCTCGCCGGCGAGCGTCAGAAAGGTGTCCGGGTCGTCTGGCGCCGCGCCTCTGAGCACCAGGATCGAGAGGCCATGGATGCCCTCGGTCGGCTTGAAGACGAAGCCATCCGCGCGGCGGCCCCGGAGGAAACCGGCCAGCTCCGCCGCGTTTCGGAGAGTCTCGCCCCCCGCGGTCCGTCTCGCGAGAGGATCGAACACGCCGTAGATCCTGGCCAGGGGCAGGCCGGCGGAAGCGAAGTAGCGGTTGAAGATCAGCTTGTTCTCGTACAGGAAGCGGTAACGAACGGGGGTGAGGGCTGACCAGAGCCGGTCGTTTGCCCGGGGTGCCTCCGAGAGGTAGCGTCGCTTCGCGTCGGACGTGAGGGTGGGATCGAAGAGCCGGTAGTGAAAGTAGGTGTCGACGCTCATGCGGCCCTTGAAGGCGAGCACGGCGGCCTCGCCGAGCATGCCGAATCGGCTGAGCCCCTGCTCCCGCGCAAGCACACCGGAATCCCGCCAGGCGCTCGCGACGCCTTTGGCGTGCCGGACGAGCCGCTGCCGCCATCTCCCGAGTCTCGCAGGCAGTCGGTGCGGAGCCGGTGCGGAACGTCCTGGCGTCACACGCGCCCTCTCGATTAGTGTCACTCACAGGGCGCCGACCGACTGGTTCGAGCGGTCTGGAGCGCACGCGGTCGAGTGAATATATGCCTGAGTGAATATACGGAGGAGTCGCCCATGGACACCCAACAAACCTGCGGAAAAGGCCTGGCCGAGCATTCCATCCTCCCCGCCAAGATGGGAGAGTGGACCGCGGCAATGGCCGAGAACCTCGAGCTCCACCTGGAGACGCTCGACCTGACCGACGAGAACTCCAGGCGGGAGCGCGAGGCATATCACGGGCTGGCAAGCAACTACCGGCAGATGGCCACGCAGCTCCGAACGACCGCCGGGCAGATGGCCGGCTACCGCGACCTGCCGATGGGCAGGCATGATCCCAAGGCGATGGCGTCCCCCGGCATTCGGGCCGCCTTCGAGGGGTTCGTGAACCTGGAGCAGGAGCTGCTGGCACTGCTCCAGAAGCGGGTGGAGCAGGATCGCAGGATGCTGGCCGTCATGGCGGGCCAAGTTCCGGCGGGCACGCGGCGATCCTGATGCACCAGGACCGTCCACTGCCCCCACCAGAGACCGGCTAGACCCTGGGTCCAGCCGGTCTTAAGTTTCCCCCTCCTGCTGACAACACTGGCGATCCTCCCACTCCGAACGCATCGGAATCCGATCCGGCGTGACTGAACCCAAGCAGCCCGCTCTTCTGATCGACGCCCACGTCCACCTGCACGACTGCTTCCCGCTCGACGCCTTCTTCGAGCGGGCTCACCGCAACTTCGAGCAGGCGGCGCGGGAGCACGGCTGGGAGCCGGGACAGTGCGTGTTGATGCTGACCGAATCCGAAGGCGCCGACTGGTTCGGGCGGCTGGCCGGGATGGCCGCCGGCTCGCCAGGGGCGGACCGCCCTCGCCCCACCACCTGGAGCATCGAGTCCTCGCCCGACCCGGCCGCCCTCGCGGTCGCCAGCGGCGGCCGTCGCCTCCTGCTCGTAGCGGGTCGCCAGGTGGTCGCGCGCGAAGGCCTGGAGGTACTGTTGCTGGGTACCAGGTCGCTCGTTCCCGATGGCTGGCCGATCGAGGACGTCCTGGCGGAAGGGGCACGGCTGGGCGCGCTCCGGGTGATCCCCTGGGGCGCCGGGAAGTGGCTGTTCGGGCGCGGAAAGCTGCTGACCGAGCTGACTGCCGGGGCCCGCCCGGGCGACGGCTTCTTCCTCGGCGACGGCGCCGGCCGGCCCTTCTTCTGGACCAAGCCCCGCCACTTCCAGCAGGCGGAGCAGCAGGGCATTCGGGTGCTCCCGGGGACCGACCCGCTGCCCTTCCCCCGCCAGACCGGCCGGGCCGGAAGCTTCGGATTCCGCCTCGACGGCGCCGTCGATCTCACTTCCCCCGCCGAAGGGATCAAGGCGGCGCTCCGCGACTCGGCTTCGCGGCTGATGCCATTCGGGCGGCTCGAGCGGCTGGGACCCTTCGTCCGGAACCAGATAGCCATGCAGCGGCGGAAGCGCCGGCGGTCGCGGGCGTGATCAGGGATCCTGCCGCTCTCGCCCGCTCGGAGTTCGATCTGGCCGTGGTCGGCGGCGGCATCTACGGTATTTGCGCCGCGCACGAAGCCGCTCGCCGCGGACTCGCGGTCTGCCTGGTGGAGCGGGGGGATTTCGTCTCGGCGACCTCGTCCAACAGTCTCAAGACCGTCCACGGCGGGCTTCGTTATCTCCAGCATGGCGACCTCCGCCGGATGCGCGAGTCGATCCGCGAGCGCGCCATGCTTTTGCGCACCGCGCCCCACCTGGTGCGGCCGCTCCCGTTCGTGATCCCGACCCATGGCCATGGTCTCGGCAGCAAGGCCGTGATGCGCACCGCGCTCCTGCTGAACGACCTGGTCGGATTCGACCGCAGCGCGGGCGTGAGAGAGGATCGCCGGATCCCGCCCGGCCGGGTGATCGGACGAGAGGAAGTCCGTGCGATGGTGCCGGATCTCGATGCGCGCGGGCTCACCGGCGGCGCGATCTGGTACGACTGTCAGATCGCCAATACCGAGCGGCTCGCGCTGGCGTACTTGCGCTCCGCGGTGGACCATGGCGCCGTCTGCGCCAACTACGTCGAGGCCACCGGACTCCTCCTCCGGGACGGCCGGGTGCAGGGAGTGCGGGCACGTGACCGTCTAGGCGGCGATGTCTTCGAGATCCGAGCGCGGACGGTCCTGAACGCCGCGGGACCGTGGGCCGACCGGCTGCTGCAAGCGCTCCCGGGCGCTCGCACTGTGAGGCGGTTCCATCCCTCGAAAGGGATGAACCTGGTCACCCGCCGGCTCTTCGGCGACCACGCCATCGGTTTCACCGTCCCGACCGAGTTCCGCGACAGCGACGCCGTGCTCAACAAGGGCACCCGCCTGTTCTTCGTGGTGCCATGGAAGCAATTTTCCCTGATCGGCACCCGACACCTGCTCTATCAGGGCGATCCGGACGATTTCCGGATCACCGAGGACGACATCGAGGTCTTCCTCGGCGAGATCAACGCCGCGTGTCCCAGCGCGGCGCTGTCCCGAAAGGACGTGCTCGCCGTGCTGGGCGGGCTCCTGCCCGAAGTGCCGCGAGCCGGCCCGCACGAGGTCCAGCTGGTGAAGCACTCGCGGGTCTACGATCACGCGGGCGAGGGAGCCGTGAGCCTGTTCTCCGCGGTCGGCGTCAAGTGGACCACCGCGCGCCTCACGGCCGAGGAGGCCGTGGACCTGGTGGAGCGTCGGCTCCGTCCCGGCGAATCGCCCCGCCGTCCAGCCGAGCGACCGCTGCCCGGCGGCGACATCGAGGAGCTGGACGGCACGGCCCGCGAGACCGCGCCGGCGGGCGTGAGTACCGTCGTCATGCACCACCTGCGGCAGAACTACGGCTCGATCGCCGGGGAGCTGTTCGGCTACGTTCGCGCGGACCCGTCGCTGGGCGCCGAGCTGGTGGCGGGCTCGCCGGTGATCGGCGCCGAAATCGTGTTCGGGGTCGAGCGGGAGATGGCGCAGCGGCTGGATGACGTCGTGCTTCGCCGGACCGAGCTGTCTGCCGGCGGCTACCCCGGCCCCGAAGCATTGCGGCGCTGCGCCGAGCTGATGGGCTCGGTGCTGGAATGGAGCCCGGAGCGCCGGGAGAGCGAGATCGCACGGACCGAAGCCATGCTTCGGCAGGGGTTGGCCATCACTTCGAGCTGAGAGGAAATTGCGCCTGATGCAGAGCCCGACTTCCCCGGAGCGCGAGCGCCCCTGGCAGCTCCGCCTGTTCGACAAGACCCTGAAGAAGAAGCAGAAACTGGCGCTGCTGAGGCGCCTGCTGGGGCCGGTGGACCCGGGCAACCGGCTGCTGCTGCTCACCAACGGTGACAACAACGGCGCCATGAACTATGTCCTGCGCCGGTCCGGCGGCCGCTGGAGCTGGGGGGAATGCGAGGCGGCAGCGATTCCGGAGATGCGGAGGTTCCTGGGCGAGCCGGTGGTGCACTGCACGCCCGAGCGGCTCGACTTCCCCGACGCGAGCTTCGACGCCGTCATCGTGATCGACGTGCACGAGCATCTCACCGAGACGGCGCCGCTCAACCGCGAGCTGTTCCGCATCGTGCGGCCGGGTGGCCGCGCCATCATCACCACGCCCAATGGCGACCTGGGCAAGCTGGCGGTCCGGATCAAGGATCGGGTCGGTATGACCAAGGACACCTATGGGCATGTGCGGGTAGGGTATACCATCGACGAGCTGAGGCAGATGCTCGCGTCGGCCGGGTTCCGGGCAGGCGCCACGGGCAGCTACTCCCAGTTTCCCACCGAGATGATCGAGCTGGGGATCAACCTCGCCTACGTCAAACTGCTGAGCCGGCGCAAGCAGCCGGCGGGCAACACCGAGCATGGGCCCATCGCCCCCTCGTCGGGCGACCAGGTGCGCAAAGTCGAGAAGACCCTCAAGCTCTACAGCCTGATCTATCCGGTCTGCCGCGCGGTCTCGTCGCTCGACGTGTTGATGGCGCCGTTCACGACCGGGTACGCCGTGGCCGTGGTCGGCAGCAAGCCCAAGCAGTGAGTCGGCGGCGATGAAGGTCCTCGTCACCGGGGCGCGGGGGTTCATCGGCCGGTCGCAGGTGGTGCACCTGAGCCAGCGTGGCTGGGACGTGGTAGCGATGGACCTGACGCCGCTGGCGGACCAGCCGCCGGCCGGGGTGACCGTTGCCACCGCCGACATCAGGGTGCCCGAGCAGTGGCGCCCGGCGCTGGCCGGTGCCGACGTCGTCATCCACCTGGCCAGCGCCCACCTCCAGGTAGACCTGCCCGAAAGTGTGTACTGGGAGACCAACGTCAAGAGTCTCCGCCCCCTGCTCGAAGCCTCGCGCGATGCGGGAGTCAAGCACTTCGTGCATACCAGC
The DNA here is from genome assembly GCA_036265815.1 of Gemmatimonadales bacterium. NCBI lineage: Bacteria > Pseudomonadati > Gemmatimonadota > Gemmatimonadia > Gemmatimonadales > Gemmatimonadales bacterium. Next base: position 33,925 of record DATAOI010000036.1, on the reverse strand, counting down.
AGCGTCGGGGTGCACGGATCGCTGGCCAGCGTGCCTGGAGACGAGGACGCCCCGCTCGCCCCCGAGAGCGTCTACGAGCAGACCAAGGCGGCCGGAGAGGTGGAGGTGCGCGGTTTCCTGGCGGATGCCGGCTCCATGGGGGTCACCATCGTGCGGCCGGCCTGGGTCTACGGCCCGGGCGACCCGCGGACCGAGCGGATCCTCAGTGCCGTGTCCCGCGGGCGCTTCATCATGTTCGGCGGAGGGAGGAACCACCGGCATCCCATCTACATCGACGACTACGTCGCCGGGGTCGAGAGGATCCTGCTCAAGCCCGAGACTTTCGGACGCACCTATATCCTGGCCGGGCCGGCCTATCTCACCTCCCGGGAGCTCATCGCGGCGGCCGAGAAGGTCACGGGCGGCAGGGCCAGGATCCGGGTGCCCCTGGCGGTGGGGTATGCCGCCGGCCTAGGTGCGGAACTTGCTGGCCGGATCGTCGGCGTAGCACCCCCGATCTCCCGACGCACCCTTGCGTTCTTCACCAATCGGAACGCCTTCCTCACCGCCCGAGCGCGGCGCGACTTCGGCTTCGCGCCTACCGTCGGGATCGGAGAGGGCTTCCAACGGGTCTGGGCGGCCATGCAGCAGGGCCGCCACAGTACCGGTCACTGATTCTCGGAGGACCGCTTGCTTCTGGGTGCGGCAGGATCCATTGCGCGGGACCGGTTCGGGCTCCTGGCGGGCTGGCGGGGCGAAGCGGAAGACGAGGTCTCCTGGGTCGGCGGCGAGGAAGCCGTGGCGGCCGTCCGGCCCTGGGCGGTGCCGGCGTTGGACGCGGAGCAGCGCTGGGCCGTCGATTCGGCGACCGGCTCATGGCTCGCCGTATCGGGGCACATCTTCCACGACACGGCCGGAACCCCGTCGGGACGGCCGAGGAGCCTTGCCGGCTTCCTGTTGACCCGGCTGACCGAGCGGGGGATCCCGGCGCTGGACCAGCTGGACGGCTCGTTCGCCATCGCCTGGTACGACGGCCGGGTGCAGCGGCTCCATCTCATTCGGGACCGGATCGGAGCTGAGGGGCTCTACTACGCGCAGTCGGGGCCCAACCTGGTGTTCGGCTCCCGCGTACGCGACCTGCACGGCACCGGAGCGCTGCCGGGCGGTATCTGCCCCCGCGGCCTCGCGGAGTATCTCACCTACTGCTACATCCCCAGCGATGCGACGCTCGACCGGGACGTCCGTCAGGTGCCGGCCGGCGGTTTGCTCGTGGTGGAGCCCGGGCGCGGCGTCGTGGAGACGAGGCGCTGGTATCGGGTCTCATTCGCGGGACCGTACCTCACGGACGAGCAGGCGATCGCGGACCAGTTCCGCACTTTGCTGGAAGCCACGGTGCTGCGCCGCGCCGGGAATCTCCGGCCCGGGGTGTTCCTCTCGGGCGGAATGGATTCGAGCTCGGTGCTGACGCTGCTCCGCCGCCATCAGCCGGGCGCCATCCGCACCTATTCGTATCGCTGCGCCTCGGCCTCGTTCGACGAATCGGTGTACGCCCGCGCGATGTCGGCTGCGGCCGGCAGCGAGCACACCGAGGTGCTCTTCGGCCCCGACGACGCACTGGAGATCGACCAGGTCGTCTCCGCCATGGAGCTGCCGTTCTGCGATCTGGGGCTCGAGGTCGCCACCTGGCTGCTCGCCCGGGCCGCGGGCGGGCAGGTGGACTACGTGCTCACCGGCACCGGCGGAGACGAGGTCTGGGCCAGCCATCCGGTCTACGCGGCCCAGCGGATCGTCGGGCTGTACGAGAAGCTGCCGGTGCCGAGGCTGGTCAACCGGGCGCTGATCCGCTTCGCCGGGTCACTCCCCGACTCGGACCGGAAGCGCGACCTCCGGGTGATCCTCAAGCGTCTGCTGCCGCCGGAGTCGTTCTCCCGCGATCTCATGCACTACCGCTGGAAGGCCTACTACGCACCCGGCGATCTCACGGAGCTCCTGGCGCCGGAGGTGGCGGCGGCGGTGCGGGAAGCGGACCCGTTCGAGTGCGTCCGCCGCGGCTTCGACGGCTATGACGGGCCGGACGACCAGGTCACTCCCTGCATCTACAACGATTACACCACCATGGTGCCCAGCTTCGCCAACCGCGCGCGGCTGCTGCGGTCGTTCGGGGTGGAGCTGCGCTCGCCGTTCCTCGACCGCGAGCTGATCGACTTCGGGGCCCGGGTTCCCAGCCGGCTCAAGCTGGAGGGCATCGAGCGCACCAAGCGGCTCTTCCGGAAGGGCATGGAAGGCGTGCTGCCGGACGTCATCAACCACCGGAAGGACAAGCTCGGCCTCTCCATTCCGCTCAAGAACTGGCTGCGCGAGGAGAGCCGCATCGCGGAGCATCTCACCCAGGCCTGCGGTCAGGAGGCGCTGGAGGAGCTGGGTCTGTTCCGGCCCGAGGCCATCGCCCGCATGCTCCGGGAACATCGTGAGCGGCGGGCCAATCACTCCCAGCGGCTCTGGGCCGTCTTCGTGCTCCAGCTCTGGCTCCGGGGACGGGGCTCACTCAAGGGCGCACCTCCACTCCAGGCCCGATTCCATGCGATTTAAGTTCCGGAACTACTTCTATCCCTTCGGGGTGCTCAAGTACCGGCGGCTCTTCACCGAGGCGCCCTACTGGAGCGCCGACCGGCTGGAGGAATGGTCCCGCGCGCGGCGCGCGGACATCCTGACCCACGCCTACGAGACCGTGCCGTACTACCGGCGCGCGTTCGACCAGCACGGCATCCGTTCCCAGGACCTGAAGCGGCCGGAGACCTGGAACCGGATTCCGCTGATGGAAAAGGAGATCGTCCGGGCCAATACCGACGACCTGATCTCCCGCACCGCCGACCCCAAGCGGATCATGTGGGTCACCACGTCGGGCTCCACCGGTATGCAGCTCAAGATCGGGTTGGACCAGAACATCAACGCGGCGGCGTTCGCCCTGTTCTGGCGGGCCTGGGGCAGCGGCGGCTATTTCCACCTGGGGCAGCGCCACGCGGTGATGAAGGGACTCTTCTACGAGGCCGGATGGAAGTACAGCCCCGCCATCCGGGCGCTGGAGCTTTCGTCGGCCCGGGTGGGCCCCGATACCGTGCGCCTCTTCCGGGACCTGATTCTCAAGTACCGTCCGCGCTTCATGCGGGGGTATCCGTCGGCCATGTTCCTCTTCAGCCGGCTGCTCCGGGAGAACGGCCTCGAGCTCCACGTGCCGATGGTCATCTCCGGCTCGGAGACGCTCTACGATTTCCAGCGCAAGGAGATCGAGAGCGTGCTCGGCGCCCGGGTCTACAACCACTACACCCACTGGGAGCGCTGCGCCTCGGTGCTGGAGTGCAAGTCGGGGCGGATGCACGCGCAGCTGGATTACGGCTTCCACGAGATCCTGGGCGAGGACGGCCAGCCGGTGCCGCCAGGCGTGTCGGGGGTCGTCACCGTGACCACGATGCACAACCGGGCCATGCCGCTCATCCGCTATCGCACCGGAGATATCGCGAGCTGGTCGCTGGAGGGGTGCGACTGCGGGCAGTCGTTTCCGGTGATCACCAAGATCGAGGGACGCCAGACCGATTACCTGGTGTCCGCGGATGGCAAGCTGATCTCCGGCACCTTCGCCGCCGCGGCGCTCTGGCCGCTGCCCAATCTGCTCTATTCGCAGATCATCCAGCGCGAGCTTGGCAAGGTCGAGGTCCGGATCGTCAAGGGGACCGCGTACCGCGAGCCGGAGAACACCCAGAGCGTGCTTGCCGCGCTCCGGGCCCGCCTCGGCGAGGGGATGCAGATCGATCTTCGCTTCTGTCAGCTGGAGGACCTGGAGCGGAACCCGGTCGGCAAGATCCGTCAGTGCTTCAACCGGCTCTCACCGGAGGACCTGGCGCGGGTGAACATCCCGGTGAGCTGGGGCCTGCACATGGCGGCGGCGGGAGGGTGAGCGGGGCACCCTTGCCCTACACCCCCCACCTCGCGCGCCAGTCCTCGAATACCGTCAGCGACCACAGCACGTGGCTGTGGTTCGCCACGCCCGCATCGTGTTCCCGCCGCAGTCGCTCGATCGTCTCCACCCGGAACACGCCCTCGCGGCGGAGCCGCTCGGAGGAGAGCAGGTCGTCGACCAGGGGACGGAGCTCGCCTCCCAGCCAGTTCTTGATCGGGATGCTGAAGCCTTCCTTGGGCCGGTAGACGCACTCCTTCGGCACATGGCGGGCCGCCACCCGCTTGAGCAGGATCTTGGTGCCCTCGCGCCCCACCTTGAGCTCGGCCGGCATCCGGAAGGCCAGCTCGACCAGCTCGGGATCCAGCAGCGGGACCCTGCCCTCCAGCGAGCACGCCATCGCCATCCGGTCGATCTTCACCAGGCAATTGTCGCTCAGGTAACTCTTGAGGTCGATGTAGAGCTCGCGGTCCACCTCCGACCGTCCGGCCACCTCCCCGGCCAGCTCCAGGATGTGGGCTTCGACCGGTGTGCTCAGCGCGGCATGCGCCTCGGGGGCGAACAGCTCGCGCCGGAGCGCCGAGCCGGCGAAGAGCCGCCAGCGGGCGTGGCCCAGCCGCTCGTCGTTCTGCAGTCCCTCGACGAAACGGCGCGCCTTGTTGACCAGCCCCTTCTTTGCCGGGCGCGGCCGGAGCGCGCCGATGAGCGGCTCCATCATCCCCTGGCGGACAAAGCCGGGAATCCGGCGCCAGGCGCGCGCCTTCTCCTGGGCCGCATAGGTATCGTAGCCGCCGAAGATCTCGTCGCCGCCATCGCCCGACAGCACCACCGTCACCTCCCGCCGGGCGAGCCGGGAGACCAGATAGGTTGGAAAGATGGAGAAGTCGCCGATGGGGTCGTCCAGGAACGGCATCAGGTGCTCGAACAGTCCCACCACGTCCGGACGGATCACCTCGACCGAATGGGTGACGCCGAGCGATTCAGCCACCCGCTTGGACCAGGCGACCTCGTTGTAGCTGGGGTCGTCGAAGCCGATGCTGTAGGTGTGGGCCGGCCCCATCGCCGCGACCACCAGAGAGCTGTCGACTCCGCCCGACAGGAAGGCACCCAGCGGCACGTCGCTGACCAGCTGCCGCTGGACCGACTCGTGGACCTTGGCATCGATGGCCTCTTCCCACTCGCCGGGGGTGCGGGGCAGATCGCCATTGCGCGGGTTTCCCGGGGCGGGCAGCCGCCACCAGGTATGCCGCGCGATCTGGCTGGTGGTGAGATCCACCTCCAGCATCTCCGCCGGCCCGAGCTTGCGGACTTCCTGGAGGAGCGTCGCGGGCGCGGGGACGTATTCCCAGGCGAGGAACTGGCCCAGCGCGTCGAGGTCGAGGCTTCGTCCCGTGAGCCCGGAGGCGAGGACCGCCTTGACCTCCGACCCGAAGACCAGGTGCTGCCGTGTCAGGGCATAGTACAGCGGCTTGATCCCGAAATGATCGCGCACCAGGACGAAACGGCGCCGGCGGCTATCGTGCAGCGCGATGGCGAACATGCCGTTGAGCCGGGCGGCGAATCCCGATCCATGCTCTTCCCAGAGATGGACCAGCACCTCGGTATCGCTTGCGGTGGCGAACCGGTGGCCGGCCGCCACCAGCTCGGCACGGAGCTCACGAAAGTTGTAGATCTCGCCGTTGAAGACCAGTCGCACCGTGCGGTCTTCGTTGAACATCGGCTGCCGGCCACCGGACACGTCGATGACCGAGAGCCGCCGCATGCCGAGGGCGATCCCGTCACGGATGTCGCACCCTTCGCTGTCCGGCCCCCGGTGAACGATGGTGGAGCACATCGCGGCCAGTTGAACGCCGTCGGCCGCCGCGCCGCCATTGAGCGGCACGACGCCCGCAATGCCGCACATCAGTCGAAACGCTTGAGCAGGATGGGCAACCGGTGACAGCCGTCAGAATTGGTCAAGGTGTTCCGACGGAGTCCTGGTGAGGAGGATGCGCACTGAGTGAATCAGCAGCATCGGTGCCAGTAGGGTAAGAGCTAGGAGGGTAAACACATATCCGTTGATCGCGTCGATCAGGTCATCCATGACTTGGCCTCAGTCCACCGCGACGGTCGAGGCCACCCGGGGGGCCAGCCGCCGCCGCGCCAGCCGAATTCTCACCGTGGTCGCCGTGCTGTTGGTCACCCGGGTGAGAAGCATGAGCACCGGACGGATCATCACCACCGGAGTGAGGAGAGCGAGCACCACGAGCGTGAAGGCATAGCCGTTGATCCCGTCGACCAGGGCATCCAGGCGTCCCTCGGCCCTGCGATCCGCCGCGAGACGGACCCGCAGCAGCTCGAGCATGTTGCGCATCTTCTGCTCGTACACCGGCCGGGCGTACCGCCGGTCATACAGCTCCAGGGCGCCGCGGGTCACCGTCTCTCGCTTGTCCGGGTCGGTGATAGCCTGGAGAATACCACTGGCCAGACCGGCAGCGGTCGGCTCGACCAGGAAGCAGACATCGTCGTCCAGGACCTGGGTGTGCGAGTGGATCCGGGTGGCCACCAGGGGAATGCCGCTGGCGAGCTGCTCGTAGATCTTGAGCGGCGTGTTGGTGCCCTTGATCCGCGGAGAGGTGAGTACGGTGGCCCGCTGAGACAGGCACCGCGCGGTAGCCTGGGACACCCGGCCGGTGAACCGGCACCCGCCGTTCAGCCCGTGGGAATCTGCCAGGGCCCGGTACCGGGCCACCTGCACCGGGGTGCCACCCACCAGCAGCAGCGACGCATCGGGGCGGTGCCGGTGGACCTCGGCGAAGGCCTCGATCAGCACATCGAGACCCTGGTATGCCTCGAACGTGCCGCTGTACACCACCAGAGGCGCCAGCGGCACCGACTGCATGATCTCCGTTTCGTCCGTGCTGGACGGACTGGCAGGCGCCAGCTTCACGTCCTCGAAGATCGAGTTCTCGATCAGGAAATGATGGGAGGTATCTGCTAGTTGCGACTCGACCTGCTCGGCGAGATCGGGACAGATCGTGACGATGGCGGTGGCGGAGTGCAGGGCGGTTCTCTCCAGGCGCTCGAACACCCGGATGGGGAGCTGCGATTTGGTGAACTCGAAGTTGCTGAGCTGCTGCGGAAGGCTCGAGTGCATGTCGTACACCAGCTTGAAGCCGAAGATCGGCTTGAGCCAGCTGCAGAAGAAGACGCTCTCCTCGTGTGCGTGCACGAAGTCGTACCGCCTCCGCACCAGAAGGCCGACCGTCCACAGGAACATCATCAGGTCCAGCACCAGCTTTTTCAGCGACGGTCCAACCGGCACCTTGGCCGTGAACGGCACCCAGGGGATCCGGATCACCCGGACGCCGGGAATGGCGACCTCCTGCCCCTCCCAGTAGGTCAGCAGGTCGACCTCGACACCCAACTCGGCGGTGACCAGCGTGCGGTAGTAGACGCTGAAAGGCGTCCCGCGGGGGGTAAAGAAGGGGTGAGGAGCGACGACCAGTGCTTTCATGGACTATCCTGAAATCGATCGCCAGGCGGACCGCGCCAACAGCGGCCGCAACAACATGTTGCGGACGCACCGCAGGCCACCGGGGGCGTTTCCCGGGGCCGCGGTTCTCTGGGTGGATCTAGGTAGTGGTGGCTCGCAGCGTTAGCGCATTACTGCCGCTGAAACACCTGTGAGCCTGGGTGTCTGTATGATTCCGCAGCACTGCAACTTGCGGGCCCTCGAAGTGGCCCAACGGCCTTGGGCTCTGGAGCCAGTGTGACGACATTGAATCGCCCGGAAATTCACCAGGCGTATCGGCTCTCGTGACCCGCTGAAATTGGATTGACAAACATGTACTCATCGGCGCAGACCTTGTCAACCGCCACCTGGCCGACGCGCTGGGGCTTCCTCGAGCTTTGCGGGGCCTGATGAACCTGATCCTTGCTGAGGAGGACGTCCGCCGGCACCTGCGCATGGAGGAGCTCATCCCGGCCGTGGCGCGAGCCCTGGCGGACCTCTCCGGGGGCCAGGTCGTGCAGCCGGTCCGAACCATGTTGCCGGTGGTGGACCACGGAGGCTTCTTCGCGGTCATGCCGGCGTACGCCGGGGCGCTGGGTGCAAAGCTCGTCACCTTCTATCCCGCGAACCAGGGCATGCCCACCCATCATGCGCTGGTGCTCCTGTTCCGGCCGGAAACCGGCGAGCCGCTCGCCATCCTGGATGGCCGGCTCATCACCGAGATGCGGACCGCAGCCGCGTCCGCGGTCGCGAGCCAATACCTCGCTCGCCACGATGCTGCCGTGCTTGCGATCCTCGGATCCGGGGTCCAGGCGCGAAGCCACCTGGAGGCGCTGCGGCTGGTGCGCGGGTTCCGCGAGGTCCGGGTCTGGAGTCCGCGAAGTGCCGGGGCCTTCGCCCGCCGGTTCGGCGTCCGCCCCGCCGGCTCGGCGGAGGAGGCGGTCCGGGGAGCCGATGTGATCGTGGTGGCCACCACCTCGCGTACGCCGGTCATGCGCGGGGAATGGCTCTCACCGGGGACGCACCTCAACGCCGTCGGCGCCGTCCGGCCTGACTGGCGGGAGCTGGACGACGAGACGGTCCGCCGGGCTCGGCTCTACGTCGACTCGCGCGAGGCGGCCACGCGGGAGGCGGGGGACGTGATCGCTGCCGGTGAGGTGTACGCGGAGATCGGCGAGGTCGTGGCGGGCACCCGGCCCGGCCGGCAGTCGGCGGACGAGGTGACGCTGTTCAAGTCCGTGGGTGTGGCGGTCGAGGACGTCGTGGCGGCCGATCTGGTGTATCGAGGGGCGACCCGAGCCGCCGACACCTGACACCGTCATTGCTCCCTCTAGCTTCGTCCGCGCGTCCGACATAGCATCCAGGCGCCGTCTCACCGACTCAGCAGCGATCGACCACCAAGGACCGATGAATCCGACCAGCCACCGATTAGTCCACGACCCCGAGGGCCTCAACACGGCGGCATGGCCCATCGGGACCGACCATCTCGTCACTCCGATCGATCTCTTCTTCACCCGCAGCCACGGCCCGGTTCCCCGGATCGACTCTGCCACCTGGCGGCTCCAAGTCGGCGGCCTGGTGGACCGGCCCAGGAGCTTCTCCCTCGAGGAGCTCGGCACCTTCCCCCGGCGGGAGGTGACCGCCACACTGGTGTGCGCCGGACTCCGCCGGGATGAGTTCCTGACCCTGGGACCGTTGCCGGGAGAGCTTCCCTGGGGGCCCGAGCCGGTCAGCACGGGCCGGTGGTCCGGCGTCGCCCTGCGCGACATTCTCCAGGCGGTCGGCCCGGCGGATGGTGCCTCTCACGTGGAGTTCATCGGGCTGGATCGAGTGGAGCGGCAGGGAGAGCAGTTCGGCTTCGGCGGCTCGATCGACCTGGCCAAGGCACTGAGCGCCGAGGTCCTCCTGGCCGATCAGCTGAACGGGGTGCCGCTGCCGCCAGCCCACGGTTTCCCCCTGCGAGCGGTGGTGCCGGGCTGGATCGGCGCGCGAAGCGTGAAGTGGCTCGGCAACATCCGGCTCTCGGCGGAGCCTTCGCCCAACTACTTCCAGAGCCGAGCCTACCGCTTCCAGCGGCAGATCGATCCCAGCGATGCACGCGACGTCACCGCGGGTGTCGCACTGAGTGCCGTTCCACTCAACGCCGTCATCCTGTACCCGACGGCTGGCCAGGTCGTACCTGCGGGCGAGGTGGTGGCTCGCGGCTGGGCCATGGGCTCGGAGGGGCGGCCGGTCACCGCGGTCGAGCTGTCGGCCGACGGAGGAGATACCTGGGCACACGCACCGATTTCGGCCGGCGAGAAGGCGTGGACTTGGTCGTTCTGGGAAGCTGCCCTGCAGTTGGCCCCGGGCTGTCATGCCCTGGCAGTGCGGGCCACCGACAGCGGCGGCGAGACGCAGCCGCCCACTTTGAGCGCGACATGGAACGTGAAAGGCTACAACAACAACGCGTGGCACCGGGTGGAGATCCGCGCCGAATGAGCCGGAGCCACGCGCGGAGGTGGCATGGACCTGTGCATTCTTTCTCGGGAGGCGGCGGAGCGCTACGAGCCGCGCGGCCTCGAGATTTGTATCTCGATAGCGGACCCCGACGCGCCGCCGGCCCGGCTCTCGCCGAGATTCGCCGCGGTGCTGCGGCTCAACTTCAGTGATATCGTCTCGGTCGAGATGCCGACGGATGTGCTCTTCGCACCGGAGCACGCCACGGCGGTCGTCGAGTTCGTGGAGCGGTGGCGGCGGGCGCAGCGACTGGTGGTCCATTGCCACGTGGGCGCGAGTCGCTCGCCGGGTGTAGCGCTCGGGCTCTGTGACCGGTACGGCTGGCCCGCGGCCGAGTTGGAGCAGGGATACCCCTCCTGGAACCGGTGGGTCCGCGAGGTGTTGAACGGGCATCCGGCCCCGGGAGGTGCAGAGATGGGCAATGTCACACCGTAAGCCGCGACGCGCGGCCGAGACCCATCGGCTGTCGCTGCTCCGGATCGCCCAGGCCGCGACCATCATCGACCCGGTATTTCTCGACACTCCGCAGTTCCGGCCGGAGTCGCTGGAGCAGCGGCTCGGTTGCCGCCTCGTGGTGAAGGTCGAGACGGTCAACCCGATCCGCTCGTTCAAAGGCCGCGGCACCGAATACCTGACCGCCTCGTTGAGCGGCAGCTCCCATCTGGTGTGCGCCACCGCCGGCAACTTCGGTCAGGGCATGGCCTACTCGGGTCGGTCGCGGGGGCTTCGGATCACCATCTTCGCCAGCGAGCACGCCAACCCGCTCAAGATCGAGCGGATGCGCGGGCTCGGCGCCGAGGTCCGGCTGGTGGGGGAGGACTTCGATGCCGCCCATCTCGCGGCCCAGGCGTTCGCCAGTGAGCATGATGCGCAGATGGTGGAAGACGGCCGTGACCCGGAGCTTTCCGAAGGCGCCGGCACCATCGGGATCGAGCTGCTCCGCTGGCCGGAGCCGTTCGATGCGATCCTGGTTCCGCTGGGAGACGGCGCCCTGCTGGCCGGCGTGGCCCGCTGGGTGAAGGCGCACCGGCCGGAGACCCGCATGATCGGCGTGTGCGCCAGCGGGGCGCCCGCCATGGAGCGTTCCTGGCGAGCCGGCGAGGTGCTGGAGCTGGAACGGGCGGAGACGATCGCGGACGGGATCTCCGTGCGCATGCCGTTCGGCGAGGCGCTGGCCGACCTCACCGGCCTGGTGGACGACATCCTCCTGGTCGACGATCCGTCGATGGTGGACGCGATGCGGCTCGCGCATCAGGAGCTCGGCATCGTGCTCGAGCCGGCTGGCGCCGCCGGCCTGGCGGCGCTGCTGACCTACCCCGAGCGATTCCGGGACCAGTCGATCGGCACGATCCTGAGCGGCGGCAACATCACCGCCCAGCAGATGCGACAGTGGCTGGTGCCCTGACGGGAGACTGGCCAGGCTGCTGACGAGCGGCCGGGCTCTGCCCGCGGCGTGACGCGATGGCGTCAGCGACGTGCTTCGCATCTCGCTCCGCGCCGTGGATCATGGTCGACGACATGGCGTAGAGGAAATGCAGGCCCACGAAGTAGAGTCCCGGCTGGTCCGTCACCACCCCGCGGTATTGCACCGGCTCTCCATCCTGCTCCAGGACCGGCAGATCGATCCACGAGAAACCCGGATGGAATCCGGTGCACCAGATGACGTTCGTCACCTCGAGCACCCGGCCGTCTTCCAGCACCGGCAGGCCGTTCTTGGTGCCCACGGTCCGGGGGACGCGCTCGACCCCTGCCGCCGCGAGGTCTTTCGGCTTGACCCGGATGAGCGGCGCCCCCCGGGAAACGATCCTGGGTCGCGCCTTCCGTCCGATCGCGGTGTCGACGGTCAGAATCCGGTGGAAGACGATCCGGAACAGCAGGGGCAGGATGTACCGGCCGACCGCACCCTCGATCCGGAACGGAACGTGCCCGGTGTCCCTGCCGGACATCCAGGTCGGGTGACCGGCCAGCACCACCTCACGGGCGATCTCCGATCCCGAGTTGCCCGCCCCCACGATCAGCACACCCCCCTCGCGCAGCTGAGAGAGATTGCGGTAGTCGCTGGAGTGGAGCTGCATGATGCCGCCGTCGAGCTCCGCGGCGAATGGGGGAACCCGCGGACGCTGGTAGCTCGCCATCGCCACGACCACGTTCTCGGCCTCGAAGCGCAGGTCACCGGCGGTCACGACATAGCGGTCTCCCTCCCGAAAGAGCCGGTCTACCTTGACCCCGGTACGGATCGGCAGCTCGAAGCTGGCGGCGTAGCGCTCGAGATAGTCGGCCATGTCGTCTTTGGTGGGGAACGTGTGCCGCGGCGCCGGAAACCGCATGCCAGCGAGGCCATCGAACCGAGCAGGCGTGAAGAGGCGGAGCGAGTCCCAGCGTTTGCGCCAGGTGTCGCCGATCCGCTGGTTGGCCTCGAGAATCACGAACGGGAGTCCCCGGCGGGCCAGGTAGTACCCGACCGAGAGACCGGTCTGGCCACCTCCGATGACGATGGTCTCGAACCGCTCCGGCTGACGCATGTTCATTCTCCCACGCTGCTGGATAGTTGCCTTCGACCCTTGGTCCAGAGGGGATGATAGGTCGGACGGCCCTCTGCCGCATCGGCCGAAGTATTCAGGCGCCGCCGCGGCGACGCCATGGGTATTTCTATGTAGCTAGATGAGCTCGTGCTGGTAGGCGTACGCCGTGGCCGCGGCCCGGCTCGACAGACCCAGTTTCGTGAAGATGTTGCTGATATGGCGGGCAACGGTCTTCTCGCTGATCCGGAGCGCGCCGGCGATGGCACGGTTGGTCATGCCGCGGGCCACCAGCCCGAGCACCTCCAGCTCGCGCGCCGTCAGTCCGCCCGCCGCCTTGGCCGCGGCCGGCCGGGAGAGTTGGCCGACCCGAGTGACCTCGGGCGCTGCCCCCAGCCGTTGAAAGCTCTCCCGCGCCGCCGCCAGCTCCATCGCCGCCGACTCTTCGTCGCCGAGGGCCCGGCAGGCGAGGCCGATCAGGACGCGAACCTGCGCGGCCTCATAGGGCGCTTCGAGCTCGCCCCAGCCCCTCGACGCCTCACGCAGCAGGGCGAGCGCGGCTTGCGGATGCGCCTCGCCCAGGGCCACGGCGCCGCTGGCCTGGGCGGAGAGCGCGCGCAGGAACGGCGCATCCAGATGCGCCGCGATCCGGCGTAGTTCGTCGGCCGCAGCGCGGGCGCCGGCGAGATCGCCCGCGGCGAGCAGGATCTCGACCGACGCGGCCAGCATTCTGGAACGGGCCCGCCGCTCCCGCGCTTCCTCCACCGCGCGGCAGACGGCAATCCTGGCAGCATCGACCTGGCCCTGCGCCAGCCGCAGGAGCGCGAGGCCCGGGTGAGGCTCGCGTCCCCACTGGTTGGCCTGGCGGTATTCCTCCTCCGCCTGGGCAAACTCGCCCTGCAGACGGTGGAGCTCGGCCTGCTGGTAGAATGCCGCACCGATCGACCGCTGGGGAGGCGGCCGGGAAAGCCATTCGCAGGCGCGCTCGGCCTCCTGCATGGCATCCGGCCAGGCGCCATGGAGCTGGAGAAGCTCGGCGCGGCGCACCAGGCAGTGGCCGCGATAGGGCACCCGGTCGGGCTGGGATTCGCACCAGCGCGACATCGCCGCGGTCCACTCCTGAGCCCGGCGCAGATCGAACACCTCGTGGCAGGCCTCGATCACGCTGCAGTAGACGTCGCCCACGACGATCGGAGAGACCTCGCCGGCGGTGACCGAGACCATGACCTCGTCCAGCAGGGCCACGCCGCGGGCGACCTCCCCCAGCCGGATGAGCGCCCGACCCTCGCCCTGGCGAGCCAGGGCGAGCAGATCCCCATCCCCGAAGCGCTCCGCGATCGCGGCCGCCTCGGCGAAGAGGGCCCGCGCCGCGGGGTAGTCGCCACCGAAGATGGCCCGCACCCCCTCCGGCAGGACCAGGTAGCCCCGCTCCACGCAGTCGTGCTGCCCGGCCTCGAGCAGGCGGCGACCTCGACCCAACCAGCCGCTCGCCTGGGCCCCTTCTCCCTTGAACATCAATGGCATGGCCACCCAGAAGGCACACCGGGCGGCCCGCGGGACATCGCCCCGGGCCAGGTACTCATGGTGCAGCCGGGCCGCAAAGTCGACGGCCTCATCCTCCCGGCCGAGCAGATGGGCAGCCATGCCGAGCCGCTCCAGGTCCTCCGGCTCGAGCGGCGCCTCCAGATCGGCGGCCGCGAGCTGGCTGTATGCCTCCCCCCATGCCTGCCGCTGGAAGGCAAGGCGACCCTGGTCGATCAGATTACCGGCGGCGGCGGGCATGGCTCCTCTCTTGATCGCCTTCGACGACCCCGGATACCTTGCCCCATGCTGCCATCCCGAGCCGCCTTCGCGATCCTCTTCTCCATCAGCTTCTGCCACCTGCTCAACGACATGATGCAGGCGCTGCTCCCGGCCATGTACCCGATGCTCAAGAGCAGCTTCGGGCTCGATTTCGGCCAGATCGGCCTGATCACCCTCACCTTTCAGCTCACGGCGTCGCTGCTGCAGCCCCTCATCGGATTCTACACCGACCGCCACCCCAAGCCGTACTCGCTCATGAGCGGCATGGGCTTTACGCTGATCGGGCTGCTCTTCCTGTCGGTGACCCGGAGCTACGCCGGCCTGCTCATCTCCGCGGGGCTGGTCGGCCTGGGATCGGCGGTGTTCCACCCCGAGTCGTCCCGGGTGGCGCGCATGGCCTCGGGCGGGCAGCACGGGCTGGCCCAGTCCCTGTTTCAGGTCGGCGGGAATACCGGCTCCGCCATCGGCCCCCTGCTCGCCGCGTTCGTGGTGCTGCCGCGCGGGCAGTCGAGCGTCGCCTGGTTTTCGGCGGCGGCGCTGCTCGCGATCCTGATCCTCTGGCAGGTGGGCCGCTGGTACGCCCGCCGCCGCTCGGCCGCGGCTGGGTCACGCGCGGGCGCGGCCCGCACGCAATCTGCGCTCCCGCCGAGGAAGGTGCAGGCGGCGCTCGCGGTGCTCATCGTCCTCATCTTCTCCAAGTACATCTATCTCACAAGCATTTCGAGCTACTACACGTTCTACCTGATCCACCGTTTCGGGGTCCCGGTCCGTAGCGCCCAGCTCCACCTCTTCGCCTTTCTTGGCGCGGTGGCCGCGGGCACCATCATCGGGGGGCCGGTGGGCGACCGGCTCGGCCGGAAAGTGGTGATCTGGTGTTCTATCCTCGGCGTCCTGCCATTCACCCTGGCGCTCCCCTACGTCGATCTCCGCTGGACCGGAGCGCTGAGCGTGCTGATCGGCTTCGTCCTCGCCTCTGCGTTCTCCGCCATCCTGGTCTACGCCCAGGAGCTGGTGCCGGGCAAGGTGGGGATGATCTCCGGACTGTTCTTCGGTCTCGCTTTCGGCGTGGCCGGCATCGGTGCCGCGGTGCTGGGCCAAGTGGCCGACCACACCAGCATCGAGTTCGTGTACCACGTCTGCGCCTGGCTGCCGGCGCTGGGGCTGCTCACGGCGCTGCTGCCCGATCTGGAGACCGGCGCCCGCGCGCGGCCGAGGGGCGCGGGGTTCGCGGCTACTTCTCCAGCAGCTTCGGGTCCTGATTGATCATGAGATGCGCGTACGGTGCGACCGGGGAGCCTTTCCTGACGAGGATCATCTCGAGCAGGCTCACGAGACGAGCTCCGCAGGCGTATTCCGGGTCGAGCAGGGGATCGTAGATCGTCAACTCCATCCCCAGCGCCCCTGGATGGCGCACCAGGGGGCCGAGGAGCTCGGCCAGCTGGCCCAAGTCCGGCCCGTCCGGCTCGGGCGAGTCGACCGCCGGCATGATGCCGGGGTCGAGGACGTCCGCATCCAGGTGAATCCAGAACCCCTCCAGATCGGCGCCCCCGAGCCGCGCCAGCACGGCTACCGCGGCCGCACCGTAGCCGGCCTCGCGCACCGCGCGATGGGGCAGATCGAGCACCGCCGAGGCGTGGAGGGCCACGTGGCCAGACCATGGTTCATGCTCGTCCCGGCGCCCCACCAGCGCCACGTCTTCCGCCCGTACCAGCGGCTGGCCTTCGGCAAGCCGGGAGAGCGGTGTGTCTCCCCGGCCGACGGCAAGCCCCAGACACATGCTTGCCACCGAGCCGGTCCGGGACTCGAGCGGGGTTGCGAAGTCGGCATGGCCGTCGACGTAAGCCAGGCCGACGCGGCGCCGGCCGCGCCGGAGGGCGAGCAGCGAGCCCAGGACGATGCTGCAGTCCCCGCCGAGGACCAGGGGAAACCGGCCTGTGTCGACGACCGCCGCGACCCGGTTCGCCAGCTTGCGGCTGTAGCCGACCATCTCCTGCTCGTTGCGGGGGCGCCCCTCGGGTTTGACGAGGTCACGGTATGGAAGGGAGCCGACGTCGCCCTCGTCAGCGGCATCGAGCCGCGCAGCCAGCCCGAGCCGGCGGAGGACGCCGGGCGCCCGATCGAGGCCTCGCGGCTGGCCATCGTCGTAGGGCTTGATACCGATGTTGATGGGCGCCCCGACGATCGAGATCGGGCGGTCCATGTGGCTCAAGGCTCCCGCCACTTGGCGCCTTCACGCGCGATGAACTCGTCGGCAACCGATGGCCCCCAGGTGCCCGCCGCGTAGTTGGGGAAGTGGTCGGGCCGCTTGTTGGCCCAGAAGTCGATGATGGGGTCCACCACCGCCCATGCGGCCTCCACCTCGTCGCTTCGGGTGAAGAGTGTGGCCTCCCCCAGCATGCAATCCAGCAGCAAGGTTTCGTATGCGTCGTGCTCCAGCTCGCCGAACGCGTCGGCGTAGCTGAAATCCATATCCACCGACGCCATCTTGACTTCGACCCCGGGAACCTTGACCTCGAACCGCAGTGAGATGCCCTCCTGGGGCTGCACCCGGATGGCCAGCGTGTTGGACTCGATGCCCTGACCCTCGGCCAGGGGGAACATCACGTGCGGCGGCTTCCGGAACTGGATGGCGATCTCGGACACCCGCCTCGGCATCCGCTTGCCGGACCGCAGATAGAACGGGACGTCGTGCCAGCGCCAGTTGTCGACCATGAAGCGGATCGCGCAGTAGGTCGGCGTCGCGCTGTCGGGCGCCACGTTGGGCTCCTGCCGGTAGCCGGGGACGGCCTTGCCGTTGATGGTTCCGGGCCCGTACTGACCCCGCACCGCGTAGTCGTGCATGACTTCCGGTGTGATCGGGCGGATGGCGCGGAGCACCTTCACCTTCTCGTCCCGCACGGCGTCGGCGCTGAAGGTGACCGGTGGTTCCATCCCCACCAGCGTGAGCAGCTGGAGCAGATGGTTCTGGAACATGTCCCGCACCACTCCCGCCTCCTCGTAGTACTTGCCCCGGTGCTCGACCCCAACGCTTTCGGCGACGGTGATCTGCACGTGGTGGACGTGCTGCCGGTTGCAGACCGGCTCGAAGATCGAGTTGGCGAACCGGAACACCAGGAGGTTCTGGACCGTCTCCTTGCCGAGGTAGTGGTCGATGCGGTACACCTGATGCTCGGCGAAGGCGCGCCGCACGCACGCGTTGAGAGCGCCGGCGCTGCCCAGGCTGTGGCCGAACGGTTTCTCGATAATGATCCGCACCCAGGGCCGCTGCTTGGGGTCCGGCACCCGCGGCGCGATCCCCGACTCGGCGAGCCGGTTGATGGTCTCCGCATACACGCTGGGAGGAATGGCCAGATAGAAGAGCCGCCCACTGCCACCCGGGAGCCGCGCGTCGGTCTCCGCAAGGCGCTCGCGGATCGCGTCGTAGGTCTGGGGGTCGGTCAGCTCGCCCGAGATGTAGCTCGCGCGGGCGGCGAATCTCTCGCCGGCCTTGGGATCAAACTCGCAGTGATCCGGCAGGAAGGTCTTGAGCGCCCCCACCACCTGGGCCCGGAAGGCGGTGTCATCCATGGCTTCGCGCGCCACGACGATCACCGCGAACTCGTCGGGGAGCAGGCCGTCCGTCATGAGATGGAACAGGGACGGCATCAGCTTCCGGTGGAGCAGGTCGCCCGCACCGAAGATGATGAGCGTGCAGGGTTCAGCCTTCCGGAGCTGGCGTCCCGGCTCCGGCGCCGCTTCGGGGACCGCGGCAATGCTGGTTGAGGCGCGGGCGGTCATCTGGACTTCACCGCGTGGCCGCCGAACTCGTTCCGGAGCGCGGCGATGACCTTGGCGCCGAAGGAGTCGCCCTGGCGGGAGCGGAACCGGGTCAACAGGGAGAGGGTGATCACCGGTGCCGGCACGTCGAGATCGATCGCCTCCTGCACCGTCCAGCGGCCTTCCCCGGAGTCCTCCACATAGCCCTTGAGTGCACCGAGCTCGGTGTCCTTGGCGAACGCCCGCTCGGCCAGCTCGTTGAGCCAGGAGCGCACCACGCTGCCACGATTCCAGACCGCCGCGATCTGGTGCAGGTCCAGAGTGAAGCTCTTCGATGCATGGAGGATCTCGTAGCCCTCGGCGTAGGCCTGGAGCATGCCGTACTCGATGCCGTTGTGAATCATCTTGACGTAGTGCCCCGCGCCCGGGGGGCCCACGTGAGCATAGCCGTCCAGCGGCGCCAGCGTCTGGAAGATGGGCTCGCATTGCCTGAATGCCTCGGGCGATGCGCCGATCATCAGGCAGTAGCCGACCTTGAGGCCCCAGATGCCGCCGCTGGTGCCGGCATCGATGAACTCGAGTCCCTTCTCCTTGAGTCGGGCCGCGCGGCGGATCGAGTCCTTGTAGTTCGAGTTGCCGCCGTCGATGATGATGTCTCCGGGCGACAGGCCCGGCAGCAGCTCGTCGATGGTGCTCTCGACCGCCGCGCCGGCGGGCACCATCACCCACACGACTCGGGGGGAGGCCAGTTGGCGGCAGAGATCGGCCAGGTCCTTGGCGCCTTTGGCACCCATGGCGACGTGCGGCTTCACCGCGTCGGCGCTCCGGTCGAAGACCACCACCTGCTGGCCGCCCTGCAACAGCCGCTGCACCATGTTGCCGCCCATCCGGCCAAGACCGATCATGGCGAGCTGCATCGAATGACCTCCTCTCAAGGATGCACCCCCAGTGCCGCCAGCTCGTGGCGCAGCCGGGGAGCGTCGGTAAATCGGATGGTGCGCATTCCCAGTGACCGGGCCGGCTCCAGATTCCGATCCCGGTCGTCGATGAACACCGAGGCGGCCGGCTCGGCCTGGGAGATCGCCAACGCCAGCTCGTAGATCCGGCGGCCCGGCTTCAATACCCCGACCCAGCAGGACGAGAAGAAGGCGAGGAAGATGTCGCGCAGGCCGAACCGCTCCAGCCGGTGCCGGTTCAGCTCATCCGACTCGTTGTTGATCGTCATCAGGCGGTAACGCCCGGTGCGGGCCAGCGCGCGAGCCAGATCGATCGTTTCCGGGAACGGCGCGCTCTGGCCCAGCATGTAGGCCTTGAGATCCGCTGGCCCGAAGGACCGCGGCTGATAGAACACGGTGCTTTGCAAGTACTCATCCAGCGTCATCCTCCCCTGCTCCAGCATCGCGATGGTCTCGCCGTGCAGCTCTTCCAGCTCGGTCATATCGAGCTCGAAATGCTTCGCGGCCGCGGCGCGCTGCTCCCGGTCCCAACCATTGGTGCCGAGGACCCCGCCGATGTCGAAGAAGAGGTGGGTGAGCGTCACCGCTCGAGCATTCCGAGATCGTCGATCCGTATGGCGGGCCGGCCGCGGGACCGGAGCGCCACGAGGTCTCCCTCCCCCTGGGCTGCCTCCAGTTGACCGAAGCTGAACGGCTGCCCGGGGATGGGGAGATCCTCCGTGGCCCGGTCGGTGATCTGAAGAAAGTGCCCGACCGGCGGGCCGCCTTTGTGGAGCTGGCCGGTGGAGTGGAGGAACCGCGGCCCGTAACCCAAGGTCGTGGCCACCCGGAGCCGGTCGCGGAGGCGGAGCCGAATGGCGGCGAGCCGGCGATCGTTCTCCGGTGTGGGCGGCAGATAGGCCATGATGGCGAGGTAGTGCCCCGGGGTGATCCCGCCCAGAAACTCCGCCAGCTCCGCCGGGGACGCCGCGGGCGAGGGCGCGCTCTTCCTGGCCAGCACCGCCTTGGTGTTCGCCTTGCTCTCGGCGACGTTGGGCTGGTCGAACGGATTGATGCGGAGCACCGCCCCGGCCACCGCCGTGGCGAATTCCCAGCGGAAGAACTCCTGGCCGAGGTCGTTGCGGTCGTCCAGCTTGAGGTGGACCACCGGGTGCCCGGCATTCTCCAGCTCAGCGAGGCGCGATTCGTCGCGGGCGTCGGCCTCCCCGCCGAGGACCATCGAGACGAACACTCGATCCGGCCCGTACACCTCGGGCGAGCCCAGCGGCTCGTCCGCGACAGGTACCAGGCCCTGGCCCTCCTTGCCGGTGCTCTCGGCGATCAGCTGCTCCAGCCAGAGACCGAAGCTCGCGATCCCGGGCGAGAGCACGAAGGTGACCTTGTCCCGCCCTGCCAGGGCGCCCTCGGCCAGTACGGCGCCGAGTCGGGCGCCGGGGTTTTCCGGGGCCGGCACGCAGGCCGCACAGGCCTCCGTCATGCGATGTGCACGATGGAGCATGGTCGCGATGTCGACCCCGATGAGTGCCGCCGGGACCAGACCGAAGTACGACAGCGCCGAATAGCGGCCGCCGATGTCTGGCGGATTGAGAAAGGTGCGTCGGAAGCGGCGCTCGCCGGCGAGCTGCTCCAGCGGAGTGCCGGGATCGGTGATCGCCACGAACTGCGCGCCCCGCCCGCCGGTGCGGTCCCAGAAGTAGCGGAAGAAGCTGTCGCTCTCCTGGGTCGTTCCCGACTTGCTGGAAATGATGAAGAGGGTCTTCGCCAGATTGCCGCCCCGCTCGGCCTGCGCGACGGCCCGAGGATCGGTGCTGTCGAGGACGAGGAGCGAGGGATGGCCCGACGCAGGCCCGAAGGTGCGCCACAGCACCTCGGGGGCCAGGCTCGATCCACCCATGCCGCAGAGCACGACGCGGTCGAACTCGCCAGCCATCTCGCCGGCAAAGACCTCGAGCGCCTTGGCCTGCTGCGCCATCGCCTCTCCGACGGTGAGCCAGCCCAGTCGATCCCGAATCTCCGCCGTGTTCGGGTCGTCCTTCCATACCGTCGGATCGCGGGCCCAGATGCGCTTGGGGACTTGGGCGACGTCGCTCGCATCGAGCCGCAGCGCGACGGCGGATTCCAGGGCCCGGACCGCGGAATGTCGCCGCTGCGCTCGGGTCGTGAGTGCCTTCCGCTTGTCGCGAATCACGCCGAGCAGGGCTTCGAATGATTTGGCGAACTTCTCGATCCCGTCATCCTCCAGCGCGCGGGTCACGTCGGCGAAATCGATCCCGCCCGCCGCCAGTCGCGACATGATCTCGCGGGCCTCGCGCGCGTCATCCGGCAGGGTCGGCCGCACGGTCCCGTGGTCCTCGAACAGCTGGAGCGTGGCGGGGGGCATCGTGTTGATGGTGTCGGGCCCGATCAGCGAGTCGACGTAGAGGACGTCGGAGTACGCCGGGTTCTTGGTGCCGGTGCTAGCCCAGAGCAGCCGCTGAGGACGGGCGCCCGTCGAGGCGAGCCGTTGCCAGCGTTTGCTCCGGAGCAGCTCGCGAAACCAGACGTAGGCCAGCTGCGCGTTCGCGATACCGACCCGGCCACGGATCTCGAGCAGGGCTCCGCCCTTGGCCTCGATACGGCGGTCCGTCTCGGTGTCCACCCGGCTCACGAAGAACGACGCGACCGATGCCAGCCGGTCGATCGCCGCTCCGGCGCGCACCCGGGCCTCCAGCGCCCGCAGATAGGCCTCCGCCACCTCACGGTAGTGCTCCAGGGAAAAGAGCAGCGTGATGTTGACGTTGATCCCCTCGGTGAGGAGGCGCTCGATAGCGGGCCAGCCTTGCGCGCTGCCGGGCACCTTGATCATCAGGTTGGGCCGGTCCACCGCGCTCCAGAGGCGCCGCGCCTCGGCGATGGTCTGCTCGGTGTCGCGGGCGAGCGTCGGCGAGACCTCCAGCGAGACGAATCCGTCCTGGCCTCCGGTCGCGTCGTACACCGGGCGGAAGAGATCGGCGGCCTGGCGGACGTCCTCCACGGCGAGCCGCTCGAAGATCTCCAGGTCGCTCCCGGGGGATGGGGCGAGAGCCCTGAGCTGGTCGTCGTAGTCGCTGCTCCCGCCGATGGCCTGCTCGAAGATCGTGGGGTTCGAGGTCATGCCCCGGAGGCCCTCGTCGATGAGGGACTTGAGCTCCCCGGAGCGAAGCATGCCCCGGCGCAGATAATCCAGCCAGACACTCTGCCCCAGCTCCAGCAGAGCCTGCATGGCGGTTTGAGTGGTTCGTTTAGCCATTGCGGATCCTTTCGCTAGTCCATCCTGGCCGCGACGGCAGCCGCGCCCAGCAGGCCCACGTTCGGGTTCAGGATCACGTGCACCGGGATGCGGGACAGCAGTCCGGACAGCCGGCCCTTGTCTCGAAAGGCAGTCAGGAAGGGACCGCTCTTGAGCCGCTCGACGAGGCGCGGAGCGATGCCGCCGCCGAGGTACACTCCGCCGGTCGCTACCACGGTGAGCGCCAGGTTTCCGGCCTGCGCGCCGAACACGTCACAGAAGAGATCCAGCGCCTGTTGGGACAGGCGGTCGGTCCCGCCGAGGCCGTGGCGGACCACGACCGCGGCGGGGTCTTCCTGCTCCATCTCGGTCCGGACTGCGGCCTGCTCCGGCGCCACCCCGGAGGCGAGCAGATACCGGTAGATGTTGACGATTCCCCCGCCGGAGAGCAATCGCTCCCAGGAGACCCGCTTGAACTGCCCCTCGAGGGACTGGAGCAGGCCGGCCTGCAGCCTCCCGCGCGAGGCAAAGTCGGCGTGCCCGCCCTCGGACGGGAGAACCCGGTAATGATCTCTCTCCCAGACCAGAAGTCCCTCGCCAAGGCCGGTGCCGGCGCCGATCAGCGCGATCGGGCCCTGCGGCTCCGTGGTTCCCTCCTGCAGCGTCGCCAGATCGGCCGGGCCCAGCAGCTCGATGCCGTAGCCCACCGCGGCGAAATCGTTGATGATCGTCGTGCGCGGGATGCCGATGTCGGCGGCCAGGCGCCGGGCGTTGATGGTCCAGGGAAGATTGGGCGCGGTGCAGTCGTCGCCCACCAGGGTACAGGCGATGGCCAGGCAAGCCCGGGCGGGGCGGCCTGGCGCCTGCTCGCTGAAGTGGCGGACGATCGGGGCGAGTCCCGGGTAATCCCTGCTGGGATACCGGTGCTCCCGCGTGATCCGGGCGGTTCGTCCGTCCAGGTCCACCAGGGCGAGCCGCGCGTTGGTGCCGCCTACGTCGGCGGCCAGCACGATCACCTGGCCACCCTCCTGGCCGTGAGCCGCGCCGCGGCAGCCTGGTCGAGAAACCAGAATCCCCGCCGTGCCAACTGCGCCGGGATGGCGCTCGGCGCCAGCGGGCCATCGATGGCGCGTGCCACCATCGGCGCCTTGTCCTCGCCGGCCGCGAGTACGGCCACCTGGCGCGCGGCCTCGATCACCGGAGGGGTGATGGTGAGGCGCTCGAGCGGCGGCTTGGTGCCGATCACGGGCAGCACCAGCCGGGACCATTCATCCAGGGCGGGTGAGCCGGGGAACAACGACGCGGTGTGTCCGTCGGCTCCCATGCCGAGAAGCAGGACATCGAGCTGAACCGGAAGCGCGCGCTCGTACTGCCGAGCTGCGTCCTCCCGGTCGGGCCGCTCGGCCTCCATGCGGTGGACCTGGCCGGCGGGAATCGGCACCTGGGAAAGCAGGGCCAGGTGGACCATGCGATAGTTGCTCTCGGGATGGTTCGGGGGGACCGCGCGCTCGTCGCTGAAAAACACGTCTACCCGGCTCCAATCGATGCTGGACTCCGACGCGAGCGCCCGGTAGACCGGCTCGGGCGTCCGGCCCCCGGCCAAGCCCAACGCGCAGGACCCCCGCTCGGCGATCGCGCTGGCCACCTCGCCCTCCAGCCACTCCGCTGCCGCGATCACCAGATTCTCTGGCCGTGATGCGACGATCAGCTCCGTCATGTTTCGCTCACGACCGACGCACCTCGTCCTCCAGCGCCCTGATCTTGCCGAGCCGCCGCTCGTGGCGCTCCTCATGGGTGAAGCTGGCCTGCAGGAAGGTCCGCACCAGCTCCCGTGCCAACTCGATGCCGATCACCCGGGCGCCGAGCACCAGCAGGTTCATGTCGTCGTGCTCGACCCCCTGATGGGCCGAGTAGGTATCATGGCACAGGCCGGCCCGGATGCCGGGCAGCTTGTTCGCCGCCACCGAGGCTCCCACTCCGCTCCCGCAGATGAGGATCCCCCGCTCGACCGCGCCGGAGAGCACCGCCCGCCCCACCCGTTCGGCCACATCAGGATAGTCTACGGGCTCCGCGCTGTGGGTGCCGAGATCCTCCACCTCGTTGCCCAGGGCGCGGAGCGAGGGGATGAGCTCTTGCTTGAGCCCGTAGCCCGCGTGATCGGCGGCAATGCCGACCCTCATCGAGCCGGCACCGCCTCCCGACGCGCGAGCTGCTCCCGTGCCGCCTCGACCACGTGATCGACGGTGAAGCCGAACTTCTTCTGCAGCTCCTTGAGCGGAGCCGACGCACCGAAGGTCTCCATGCCGATCCGGGCTCCGGTCGGGCCCACGTACCGCTCCCAGCCGAAGGTGCTGGCCTGCTCGACCGACACCCGGGCGGTCACCTCAGGAGGAAGCACGCTGTCACGATAGGATTGGCTCTGCTGCTCGAACAGTTCCCACGATGGCATGCTCACCACCCGGGCCCGGGTGCCGTCCGCCGTCAGCCGCTCGAACGCGTCGACGCAGAGCGACACTTCGCTGCCGCTGGAGAGCAGCAGCACGTCGGGCTTCCCCCCATCGGCGTCGGCCATGACGTAGGCGCCTTTGGCCACGCCGCTGGCCGCGGCATAGCGGCGGCGGTCGAAGATGGGGAGCGCCTGGCGGGAGAGCACCAGCGCCACCGGCTGGTGTTGCAGCTTCATGATCGCCCGCCAGGCCTCCACCGCCTCGTTGGCATCGGCCGGGCGGATGGTGATGAGTCCGGGCAGGGCCCGGAGCGAGGCGAGCTGCTCGATCGGCTGATGGGTCGGGCCATCCTCTCCCACCCCGATGGAGTCGTGGGTGAAGACGTAGATGGTCGGGATCTCCATGATGGCGCTCAGACGGACGGCGGGACGGGCGTAGTCGACGAAGATGAGGAAGGTGGAGCCGAAGGCCCGGAGCTTGGAGAGGGCCAACCCGTTCACTACCGCGCCCATGGCGTGCTCCCGTACGCCGAAATGCATGTTGCGGCCGCCGGGATTGCCGGCGGTCAGGTCTCCCGCGCCGTCGAAGGTCAGCCGCGTCTTGGTGGAGGGCGCCAGGTCGGCCGCGCCGCCGATCAGCCAGGGCAGGTTCTTGGCAATGGCGTTCAGCGCCTTCCCCGACGCGTCCCGGCCCGCCATTCCCTTGGGATCGGCCGGGAAGCTCGGCAGATCACGGTCCCACCCGTCAGGGAGCTGCCGGTGCTGCATCCGATGGAGATGATCGGCCAGCTCCGCATGCTCGGTCCGGTACGCCTCGAAGCGATTGAGCCAGGCCTCGCGCAGCTCCCGCCCGCGCTTGCCCACTCCGTCCCGCAGCCGCTCGCGCACGCCGTCGGGGATCAGAAACCTGGCATCCTCCGGCCAGCCGTAGAACCGCTTGGTGAGCCGAATCTCCTCCTCGCCCAGGGGCTCCCCATGCGCGGCGCCGGTGTCCTGCTTGTTGGGTGCGCCGTAGGCGATGTGGCTGTCGACGATGATGAGGGTCGGGCGATCGGCGGTGCTCTTGAAGACCCGGAGCGCGCGCCGGAGCATGTCGAGGTCGTTGGCGTCTCCCACCCGAGTCACGTTCCAGCCGTAGCCGATGAACCGGGTGGCCGTGTCGTCGGAGAAGGCCCAGTCGGTGTGGCCCTCGATGGTGATCTTGTTGTTGTCGTAGATCCAGCACAGGTTCGCGAGCTTGAGGTGCCCGGCCAGCGACGCCGCCTCGCTCGAGATCCCTTCCATCATGTCGCCGTCGCCGCATACCGCGTAGACGTCGTAGTCGAAGAGCTCGAAGCCTGGGCGGTTGAAGTAGGCCGCCTGCCAGCGGCTGGCGATGGCCATCCCCACACTGGTGGCGACGCCCTGGCCCAGCGGCCCGGTGGTGGTCTCGACTCCGGAGGTCAAGCGGTACTCGGGGTGGCCGGGGCACTTGCTGTCGAGCTGCCGGAAGTGCTTGATATCGCCCAGCTTCACCGACAGCTCACCGAGCCGTTCGTACTTCGCGTTCACCGCCTTCACCCCGGTGAGATGCAGCATCGAATAGAGCAGCATCGAGGCGTGGCCGTTGGAGAGGACGAAGCGGTCCCGGTTGGGCCAGATCGGATCTTCCGGATCGAAGCGGAGAAAGTCCTGCCACAGGCAATAGACGACGGGCGCCAGCGCCATGGGGGTGCCCGGGTGGCCCGAGTTCGCGGCCTGCACCGCGTCCATGGCGAGGGTGCGGATGGTGTTGATGACCAGGAGGTCGGGGTCTTTGGAGTTCGGGGGCATCGGACGGCTCCCTTCACGAGCTTGAAATCGGTGCCGAAGCAACGGACGGCGTCTGCGTAACGATCCGGCTGAGGGTCGCAGGATCAACTGATTGTCGGACGCTAGACATACCGCTTATCAGATACAAGGTGGGGTGGCTTCCGGAGACCGCGGCGCGCCGAACGCGGACGCTTAAGGGGCCGAGATTCTCAGCGAGTCTGCGATGGTAGCGTGAAAACTTCGGTAGTGTGGAATTTCGGGGAGTAAAACGGTAGGCAGGCCATGCGGGCCCTTCAGAATGTCGCTCATCACAGCATCACCCGATGCTGCAACGGGACCATCAGGGTGCCGGCAAAATCTCCGACAGGTGCTGCTGCAACGCCGCGTCGCTGATCGGCCCTGGGTTGACGGCACGCACCACACCGTCCGCTCCGACGAAGACCGAGGTGGGAACGCCGCGAAGCGCGTAGAGCTTGCGAGCCTTCCCTTTCTCATCGAGTAGCACCGGAAATGGCATCTGAAATTCAGTCTGGAATTTTTTGATGTCCTTGGTCGAGCCCTCCTGATCAGTGAGATCGATGGCCAGGACCGCCAGTCCTGCCTGCCGGCGGGCATTGTATGCGGCGATGATCGAGGGCATCTCACCGCGGCAGGGCTTGCACCAGGACGCCCAGAAGTTGATGAGGACGGGATGTCCGGCAAAGTCGCTCAGGCTGGCAGGCGTCCCGTCGAGCGTCTTGAGCGTAAAAGCGGGGGCGGTCTTCCCCGGGGTCTGGGCAAGGAGGGGAACCGCAACGGCGAGTGCCGCAATGCCGATCGTAGAGAGCCATCGCTGGGTGCTTGCCATCTCGCTCCTTCACCGCCAACGCCGGCGTGCCGAGCGTCCAGGGTGGACATCTCGGCGGTGGATCAACCGACAGTGTGAAGATTGGCGGGTGAGTCTGAGTTACGGGCCGGTACGGCGCCTGTCAAGCCCCATGGCAGATCCGCTCTTGAAGTCCTTTGTACGGACAGGTAACTTGGCACCGCTCCCTGTGAAAACCAGAATGTCGTAGTCCGACCCGCCGGAAAGTGGGTGGTCTATGTTCCATTCTCCCTGCTCGACTCGATCCCGACAGGTGCTCGCCGGGCTCTCCCTTCTCATCGGACTCTCGGTCATCCCGCGGGTGGCCTCCGGCCAGGGGTGAATGCCGTTCCGGCTGACATCCAGTTTGGGTGTCCAGGGCAATTCGTTCTTGCAGGCGCACCACTGGGAGCTCAGCGCGGACTACCGTTGGCTGCATACCCGCGATGGGGACTTCTTCGTCGGTGCTTCGCGAACGCCACCGCCGCCCGCGCTGCAACCACCTGGTGGGCAGGGGATTAGGATCGACGTCCATTCCATCGTCCTGGGCCTGACCTACGCGGTGACGGACCGGTTCAGGGTCAGCCTGGCGGCGCCGATCCAGACCGGCAGGGTCTCCTTCATTGAGGGAGACGGCCTGCGACATCCTGAAAGGGTGACGGATCTCGGTGATGTAACCCTTACGGGTAGCGCCTGGCTCATCAACCCTCGCTCGGGCTCGACCGGGAATGTGATGCTCGGCCTGGGATTGAAGATGCCGACGGGGAGCCATCGCGACAGCGTCGAGTTCTTTACCCCCACCGGCCCGGCGCTGCGGGTGGCCGATCCGGCCATTCAGCCGGGCGACGGGGGCTGGGGCATCATCATGCAGTTGCAGGCGTTCCAACAGGTGGTTCCGGGGGCGCTCGCTTACTTGTCGGCTTCCTATCTGCTGAACCCAAGGGTGCAGACTGAGGCCACGATCGGAAGACCCATCGGGCTGCCGGGGGATCCGGCTGCGGGGACGCCGTACAACCTTTCGGTTCCCGACGCCTACACCGTGCGGACCGGGCTGTCCTATGCCGTGGCGCCTAGCCTGGGTCTTTCCGCCAGTCTCGGTGGGCGCCTCGATGGCGTTCCGGTGCAGGACCTGATCGATGGTGGCGATGCCAACTTCCGGCGGCCGGGATACAGCATCTTCGTCGATCCTGGGCTCGAGCTCAGCCGGGGCGCCAATACGTTCTCCTTGAACGTTCCAGTGCGAGCACACGGCGACCGGAGAGCAAACCTCTACGATCGTATCGTCAATGTTCAGGGAGGTGGCAACCTCGCGAAGTGGCAGGTCCTCGCCGGCTACGCGCATCGGTTCTGAGCGGCTGGGGGCCACCTCAGGGAGGGCGCTAGCGTAAGGGGCGTCCTCCCCAGCAGGGGGGTACCTGGCCGATTCTATCGCTCTACTCCGCACTGCCATAGCGGACCGCTACGCGATCGAGCGTGAGCTCGGGCGGGGCGGCATGGCCACTGTCTATCTGGCCCGCGACCTCAAGCACGAGAGGCAGGTCGCGCTCAAGGTGCTCCATCCCGACTTGGCCGCCACCATCGGACCGTTTCGCTTCCTGCAGGAAATCCGGGTCACCTCGCGCCTGCGGCACCCCCACATCCTGCCGGTCTTCGATTCGGGCGAGAGCTCGGGCCAGCTCTGGTACACCATGCCCTTCGTCGACGGCGAGTCGTTGCGCCAAAGGCTGATCCGGGAGAAGCAAGCCTCGGTAGATGCCGCCCTCCGGATCACCCGGGACGTGGCCGGCGCGCTCGAGTATGCCCACCGGCAGGGAATCGTTCACCGGGACATCAAGCCGGAGAACATCCTGCTCGATGGGGAGCAGGCGGTGGTGGCGGATTTCGGCATTGCTCAGGCCATTGACGCGGCGGGTGGGGAGCGGCTCACCGAGACCGGGCTCACCCTCGGCACCCCGGCCTACATGAGTCCGGAGCAGGCGGCCGGACAGCGGGGGGTGGACGGCCGGAGCGACCTCTACAGCCTGGCCTGTGTGCTCTACGAGATGCTGGCGGGCGAGCCGCCGTTCACGGGGCCGACGCCCCGCGCGGTGCTGGCCCGGCACTCAATGGATCCGGTGCCACCGTTGCGCACGGTGCGCCCAGGGGCGCCGGTTGCGGTCGAGCGCGCGATCACCAAGTCGCTCAGCAAGGTGCCCGCTGATCGCTACGCCAGCGTCATCGGGTTCACGGAAGCGCTGGAGGACTCGACCGCCGACGCCGAGACGGTCGGTGCGATCCGGAACCGGGGAGCCCGCTTGGCGATCGGCAGCGGCCTCGCGCTTGGGCTGACCCTGCTCCTCCTGGTCGTTTTCAACCTGTGGGGACTGCATCAGCGCTGGCTGGGTCCTGCGGCACCGGTCCGGATCCAGTCGCTCGCGGTGCTGCCGCTCGAGAATCCATCCAATGACTCAGAGCAATTGGGCGACGGAATGACCGAGGCCCTGACCACCGACCTCGGCCGGATCAGCGCGTTGCGGGTGATCTCTCGGACGGCGGTGATGCGCTACAAGGGGACTACCAAGAGCGCGCCGGAGATCGCCCGGGCCTTGGGCGTGGACGCGGTGCTCGAGGGCGGGATCCAGCGGGCGGGGGATAGCTTGCGGGTCGACGTCCGCCTGATCAGCGCCACTTCGGGGTACCAGCTGTGGGCACAGCGATTCGACGAGGAGATGGAGAAGCGCTTCGCGGTCGAGGACGCGATCTCGCGGAGTCTGGTGTCGGCCCTCAAGCTCTCTGTCACATCCTCGGAAGAGCGCGAGCTCCATACGCCGCCCACCACCAATGGCGAGGCCTATGACTACTTCCTGCGGGGAAAGATCCACGCCCGGACCGAGACCCCGGCCGAAGACTCGGTGGCGATCGGGTTGTTCAAACATGCCGTGGCCCTTGACCCCGAGTTTGCCGCGGCGTACGCGGAGCTGGCGCACGCTTACGGCCTCAGGATTCTTTGGTTCGCCCCTCGGGACAGGAATGCGTTGGAGGAAGCCCTGGTGGCAGCGGAGAAGGCCTTACGCCTCGACCACCACCTCGCAGAGGGCCATTACGCCCGCGGCTGGTTGCTGGCCACCCCCGCCAGCCACTGGGCCTATGAGCAAGCGATCCAGGAGTTACGTCGCGCGATCGCGCTGAACCCGAACCTGGCTGACGCCCACGACTGGCTCGGGGTTGTGTACTGGCATATCGGCGTCCTCGATAAGGCCCTCGTGGAGTTCCGGAAGGTGCTGGCGCTCGATCCTGGGAACCGGTTGGCGGAGCACCGGATGGCTGTGGTGCTGGATTACGAGGGAAAGTATGGAGAGGGGCTGCGGATTCTCCGCACGGTTCCCCGGGAGTTCAATCCTTCGATCGTGACGTATCACTTCGCATGGACCCTCGTCTTGTCCGGCCGAAGCGAGGAAGCCTCTGCCGTCATCGACGACTACCTGCGGACCAACCCTCAGGACCCCGGCGGAGTGATCACCGGCGCCCGCGCCCTCCTCCGCGCCAAGGCCGGAAACAGGCGCGGGGCGGAGGAGGATATCAAGCGCGCGGAGCAACTGGGGCAAGGCTTCGGACATTTCCACCACACCGCCTACAGCATCGCCGAGGCCTACGCGTTGCTGCGGCAGCCCCGCCTGGCCGTCGACTGGCTGCGGCGGGCTGTGGACGACGGGTTACCCTGCTATCCGCTCCTGGCCAGCGATCCTATGCTGGACAGCCTGCGGCAGGACCCGGGCTTTCTTGCGCTCATGGTGGATCTGAAGGCCCAATGGGAGCGATGGAAGGCGGTACTGTAGATGCCCGACGCGCTCGCTCTTCTGAAGACCGGCTTCGCGGACCGCTACGCGATCGAGCGCGAGCTCGGGCGGGGCGGCATGGCGACCGTCTATCTGGCGCAGGACCTGAAGCATCCGCGTCAGGTCGCGATCAAAGTGCTTCGGTCCGAAGTCGTCGGCGCGCTCGGAGCCGACCGGTTCCTCAAGGAAATTGAAGTCGTCTCCCGCCTGCAGCACCCCCACATCCTCGGCCTGCTCGACTCCGGCACCGCGGGCGATGTCCTCTATTACGTGATGCCGTACATCGACGGCGAATCACTGCGCCACCGGCTCGCTCGGGAATCACAGCTGCCGGTAGACCAGGCGATCGCCTTGGCGCGGGAAATGGCCGACGCGCTGCAATACGCCCACGACCGCGGCATCGTTCACCGCGATATCAAGCCCGAGAACATCCTGCTCTCCGGGGGACATGCCTTGGTCGCGGATTTCGGCATCGCCAAGGCGCTCGACGCGGCGGCAGGCGACAAGCTGACCGAGACGGGCCTGTCGCTTGGAACGCCGCACTACATGAGTCCGGAGCAGGCCTCCGCGACTGCCTCGCTGGACGGTCGGGCCGACCTCTACGCCCTGGGCTGTGTGCTCTACGAGATGCTCGCGGGAACACCGCCATTCACCGGCCCTAGCGCGCAAGCGATCCTGGCCCGTCATTCGGTCGACCCGGTGCCCAGCCTTCACACGCTGCGGGGCACGGTGCCGGTCGGCATCGAATGGGCCATCACCAAGGCCATGGCGAAAGTGCCCGCGGACCGCTTCGCGACCGCCGCCGACTTTGCGACAGCGCTCGCGCATCCGGAGCGCGCCCCAGTGCGCCGGGGAATGTCGCGTCGGCTTTCCTACGCTGGCGTGGCGATCGCGGTGCTGGCGCTGGCAGCCGGAATAGGCGGGCGGTCCTTGCTTGATCGGATCGCCGCCCGGGTGCCGCAGGTCCGATCCCTCGCCGTGCTACCGGTCGAGAACCTCACGGGCGACAGCTCTCTTGTCTACCTGTCGAACGGAATGACCGACCAGTTCATCACCGATCTTGGACAGATCCAGGCGCTGCGAGTCATCAGCCGCATCTCGGTATTAGGCTTTGCGGGGTCTCGGGAGAGTCCTCAGCAAATCGCAGGGAAGCTTCACGTGGATGCCCTGCTTGCGGGCTCCCTGCAACAAGCGAAGGACTCTGTGCACGTCTCGCTGCAGTTGATCTCAGCCAGGGACGGGCATGCTCTGTGGACCCAGAGCTTCGACGCCCCTGTTCAAGACGCTCGCCGGCTGCAGCTCGATGTCGCCCGGACGGTGGCAGAGCGCATCGGAGTCGATCTCACGCCTGCTGAGCGCGCCCGGCTTGGGTCTTCCGCCCGTACCATCGATCCGGCGGCCTTCGCCGCGTACCTGAAGGGCCGCTATCACCAGAACACGTCCGACTTCCAGGCGGCCGATAGCTTCTTCAGCGCGGCGCTGGACATCGACCCCACCTACGCTCCGGCCTACGCCGGGCGGGCAGAGATCTACAATCAGCGTGGCTATTCGGGAGAGCTTATCCCGGCTGATGCCTTTCCCGTGGCGAAGGCGAATGCCGCCCGGGCCATCGAAGCCGATTCCACCAATGCCGAGGCCCATGCCGCGCTGGCCTATGCGGTCATGTACTATGACTGGGACTGGGCCACGGCTGAGCGGGAATACCGGAAGGCCATAACCCTGAACCCTAACTCCGCAACCGCGCACAACTGGTACAGTCTATTCCTTCTTGCGATGGGCCGGTTCGACGAGGCGGAACTGGAGGGGCGACGCGCGATACAGCTCGACCCGCTGTCGGTGGCCATTGCACGGGAGTACGGGTGGATCGCGCACTATAGCGGGCGCCAGGACAGTGCCGTGGCCCGGGTCCAACGCGCGCTCGCTCTGAATGAGAAGGACAAGGTCGCACACCTGTTTCTCGGGCGGGCTTACCAGGCCCAGGGCCGCTATCCCGAAGCCATGCGCGAGTACCAGGCGACCGGCCCTCTCCTTCACTGGCCGGTTACTGTAGCCTCAGCAGGATACGTGGCTGCCAAGGAAGGTGATCGTGAGGGGGTGGCCCGGGCCTTCGCCGAGCTGGACTCGCTCGCCACAGCCCCGCGCACGTACGTTGCTCCTCTCTTGAACGCGCTGATTTACGCTGCGCTGGGAGACAAAGACCGCGCTTTTGCCTTGCTGAACCAGAGCGTGGAGCAGCGGGTCCACTGGCTGTTCTGGCTCAATCGGGACCCTCGCTGGGGTCCCTTGCGGTCCGACCCGCGGTTCCAGGCTCTGGCGCGGCGAGTCGGATTGCCCAGGTGAAAGGAGCGGCTTTGACTGATCTGCTCGATTCGGTTCGGCATGCACTGTCGGGCCGCTATCAGATCGTGCGGGAAATCGGTCGCGGTGGCATGGCGACCGTCTACCTCGCGCAGGACCTGAAGCATCCCCGCCAGGTGGCGCTCAAGGTGCTCCGCGCCGAGGTCGCGGGTGCACTGGGCGCGGACCGGTTTCTCAAGGAAATCGAGCTCGCCGCCCGACTGCAGCACCCTCATATCCTCGGCCTGCTCGACTCCGGCACCGCGGGCGACGTGCTGTACTACGTGATGCCCTACGTCGAGGGCGAATCCCTCCGTCACCGGCTGGATCGGGAGTCGCAACTCCGTGTGGACGCCGCGGTCACCATTGCCCGGGAGGTGGCGGGGGCGCTGGACTACGCCCATAGCCACGGCGTGATTCATCGCGATATCAAGCCCGAAAACATCCTCCTCTCCGCCGGGCAGGCGCTAGTGGCGGACTTCGGCATC
>DATAOI010000035.1 GCA_036265815.1 Gemmatimonadales bacterium | reverse complement strand
GGAGCACCACCATCCCCCGCTCCGAGCCGTCGACCGCCACCATGACCCGCTCTGGCCGGCCGCCCTGCGGGGGAACGAACAGGCAGGGCAGCCGGCTGCGCCGCCCGACCGCGTCGGCGGTATCCCCCAGCAGCAGACGGGTCCTCTGGGAGCGCGGCTTCCGGCCGAGCACCAGCAGGTCGGCGTGTGCTTGCTCGGCGAAGCGAGCGATCTCGATGCCCGGCATCCCGTAGGCCACCGCATAGCTGATCGGCGGCAGCGGATCCAGCGGCGGCAGGTCCGACTCCACCCACTGCTGCAGGCGCTCCAGCGCGGGCCCCGAGCCCGTGCCCTCGAACGGCAGCACCCGCAGGGCCGTGACCCGCGCCCCGGTCCGGGCCGCCAGCTCGAGGGCCGTCCGGACCGCCTGCCGTCCGGCATCGGACTCGTCCGTCGCTGCCACGATATGTCGGATCAGCATGGATCTCCCCCCATCGTTGAGAAGGAGGCTAGCCGGGCGGCGGTGAAGAAACGATGAAACGGGCTCGAAACTCCCCAGGGGTTTCGGGGGTTGCGGCACTGGCCCTATTGTTCCCGCATGTCAGGATGCCGCCAATGCGACGCCTGGCTACCACCTGGGGACTTCCTCATCAACCGGCTACGGCCTACAACCGGGAAAGCTCCTACAGCGATACCACGACCAGGGGCAGTTCTGCGCCAGCCGCCAACTGAGCATCGGCCTGCTCTCGCCCGGCCGGCTTCGAGGCGGCGCCGCCCAGTAGTTCTTCCTGCTCAATCATGATCAGGCGACGCGCCAGAGTCTGGAGAGCCGCGTGTCCTACCACTCGGAGCGAGACTGGCTGACCTGCCTCTCGGACGAGGGTCGCAGATGATTCAACCCCCGCTTCGATCCAGGAACGCTGCGCCGCAAGAACCCGTCGATGTGCACCGCCCGCCACGGCGCCGCGATTCCGGAGCGCTAGAGCGACTAGATCTCATGGCAACACACCAGGCGTGCCCGACCGACCGACGATGATCTCCCCCAGCCGAGAGTAGGTCGCCCGCCGGAACTCCTCCAACATCTGCTCGACTTTCTCCCGCGATTCGCCGAGCTGCCGGAGCAGGCTCCCGCCGAGCTGCAGGCTCCCCTCCACGACTTCGGGCACCACGTCGGTGGCTCCCGCCAGTGCCAACTGTTCGCACTGGGCGATGTCGTGGGCGCGAAGCAGGATCGGAAGCTCCGGGAGCAGCCGGCGTAGCACCTGCAGGGTCCCGCGGGCCGAGTCAGGCTGGTCGAGCGTGATCACCGCGACCCGCGCGCGCTCCACGCCGATCGCCCGAAGTACATCCACGCGGCTGGCGTCACCAAAGAACACCGGGAGACCCCTGCGCCGCGCCTCGGCGACTCGCTCGTGGTCAAGATCGAGCGCGACGTAGGGCACGTAGCGCGACTCGAGCAGCAACGCCAACGTCTGTCCCACGCGGCCGAACCCGGCAATGAGCACGTGATCACGGAGCTCGCCCCCCACGACATCGTCCGTCCCGTGCCCGCCAGCGGGAAGCAGTCGTGTGAATGCCCTGCTCGCCACAATTAGGAGCGGAGTCACCGCCATACTGAGCCCCACGACGAGAACCGCGAGCTGCTCGGTTTCCGGAGTGAGTACCCCGCGCTCCCGAGCGAGCGCAAACAGCACGAAGCCGAACTCCCCTCCTTGCGCCAGCATCACACCGACGGAGGCTGCGCCGGACAAGGCCAAGCCGAAGCCTCGTGATATGAGGGTGAGTATGCCCGCTTTCATCAGGAGGAGCGTGACCAGGAGGCCAACCAACAGCGGACCGCGGTCGCCCAGCAGACTGAGATTGATCCTCATGCCGACGGTCATGAAGAACAACGCCAGCAGGAGCCCGCGAAACGGCCGAATGTCGCCCTCGACCTGGGGACGGTATTCGGTCTCGGCGATGAGGAGGCCGGCCAGAAATGCGCCGAGGGCCATGGAGAGCCCGGCGCGCTGCGTGAGCCAGCCGACGCCCAGCACCAGCAGGAGAGCGATTCCGGTAAATAGCTCCGGGTCGCCGCTGCGGGTGACTGTGCGGAGCAGCGGACGTAGTGCGAGCCGGCCTGCCACGACGATGATCAGAAATGCCACCACGGCCTTGAGAAAGGCCGAGGCAAGCGCTGACAGAATGCCCGATTCCGGCCGGCCGAGGAGCGGGACCAAGGTGAGCAGCGGAAGAACCGCCAGGTCCTGGAGCAGCAGCACCGCGACGGCGATCCGCCCGTGTGGGCTTCCGGTTTCTCGGCGCTGAGTCAGCATTTGAAGGACGACGGCGGTGGACGAGAGCGCGAACCCTCCACCGAGCACCAGTGCGCTACCGCTCGGCAGCCCGAACGCCCGGAGGGCCGTCCAGATTACCAGCCCGGTAACCACGAGCTGGACGGTCCCGAGCCCGAAGACATAATTCCAGAGGGCGGTTATGCGCTCGATCGACAGCTCGAGCCCCAGGGAGAAGAGGAGGAAAACGACGCCGAGCTCGCCCAGCACTTCAGTCCCACTGATGTCCCGAAGCAGGTCGAGCCCGTGCGGACCGATCAGTGCACCCGCCACCAGATACCCAAGGACCGCATTCGCGCGGAAGCGACGGAATACCGGCACGATCGCGACCGCCGCGATCAGGAGAATCAGGACGTCGAGCAGGTAGCGAGCCTCGGACATCAGGGTGTCATCCAGATCGGATGAAACGCAATACGAGGGGGGGAGATCATCCAGCCAAGCTGTTTCTTGTTGTCTCCACGTGGCCTCGGTGGATAAGTGGAAGGGCATGTGGCGCAGAGTCGTCGCGGCACAGCCGCCGGCGCCAGCACCACGTCACCGGCCTTCTCGACGCTCCGTCGGGGTGCGTGATGCTCGGGGAGAGTGATTCGGCGATGGAGAGTGATCCTACGCAGCGAGGGCGAACACGGTATACACTGCGAGAAGAACACCGGCCAGCACGACGAGAACGACGAGCCCGGCGTAGAGCTTGCCGAGTGCCGCATACTTCGCCCGAATCAGAAGCGCCAGCCGGTGTGCGATGACCACGACCTCGCCGTTGATCTGATCC
This sequence comes from Gemmatimonadales bacterium, assembly GCA_036265815.1. Taxonomy (NCBI): domain Bacteria; kingdom Pseudomonadati; phylum Gemmatimonadota; class Gemmatimonadia; order Gemmatimonadales; species Gemmatimonadales bacterium. The sequence goes on along the minus strand of DATAOI010000035.1, from coordinate 32,717 downwards.
ATGTGAACCGTGTCCCAGGCGTGTCTGTACGCTTCGAGTTCGTAGCCGGCAGTCGCCTCCCAGTACATGAGCCCACCCTGGCCGCCGCGGGCCGACGGCCCCGTGGCGCTGGAGAGAAGCTGGGAATAGTGCAGCTGACGCGGCCTCAGGCAATCGATTGCGTGCAGCACGAAGACGCAACTCAGCGCCGCATACGCGATCAAAGAACCGACAAGCCACGGCTTGATGGACTGCGGCAGCGAAACAATGAGGTGCGCGGGCGACATCAGAAAGAAGATGCCGGCATTCAGCACCCCCATGACTACCAGGGCGTAGCGTGCCTTGTGGTCCGCCAGAGCAACCACCTGGCGGCCTTCGCTGACCATCTCCATCAAAATGCGGAATCGCTCGAAGCTGTCCGGCGGCCGCTCAGATTCCCGGCGGAGTTTCGTCTCTCGCTTTCGCGACTTGCGCTCCTGCCTATCGCTCTCTCCGGTAACCGCGGTGGGCTCAGGACGCAGAGCGCCACCAGACGCTGCGGTCATCTCGTCTACAGCTGGCGCTGCTCGCTCGACCGTGCCGGCATGTCCAGCTGCCATGGTGACCTCCGGATCGCGATGGGTCTACGTCACAATGATGTCGGCGAAGCTGTGAAGGGATGCTGAGCCATCATTGAAGGATCCTTCATGTCTCCAAACCGATTTGGCTACGGGGTGCCGCTGGCGGCGTTTCGGAAGGGAGCCTCACGCCGGATTCAGCGGGACTTCAACGCACGGGGAGTACTCTGAAGGCAGAAGGTCGCCCACGCGCAGCCCCACACCGGTGCGAGGTGTCCGATGACGGTGTCCTCCAGAAAGGCATGGGAGATTCGCGAGCAGGACTTCCCCCGGTGGCTGTCGATCACCGAGCAGCTCCGGTTTCTCTTGCAGTACGCGATTCTAGCCCCCTCAGCCCGGAATAGTCAGCCATGGCAGTTTGCCTTGGAAGATCGAACCGTCCACCTCCTCGCCGATCTCACCCGGATCCAGCCGGTCGCCGATCCGCATGCGAGGGAACTCTACATGAGTCTTGGCTGCGCACTGGAGAACCTCCTGGTTGCCGCAGAACACTTCGGCCTCGAGCACGAGGTGAATGTCTTCCCGCAGCACGACAACGAGGAGCCGGTCGCGAGCATCGCGTTTGCGCCCGGAGGAACCCGATCAGCTGTTAGGAAGACCATTCCGCTACGCACGATTCTCCGCCGGAGCAGTGACAGCCGTTCGTACCGCCCGACCCTGATCGACGACCACCAGTGGGGGCGCCTGAAACAGTGCTGCATTGAAAACGACCTTCGGTTGGATCTCATTGAGGATTGGCCGACTCGACAGTGCATTGAGGTGCTCATGACGGAGGCGGACCTCCAGACCTTCGCCAGTCGGGAATTCCGCCGAGAGCTGGCTTCCTCGGTGGGCGCCGGGGTATTTGGAACCTCGCGGTCGATCTCGCGACTCGGTCGCCAAGTCCTCTCACGCCTGGACCTTGGCCGGGCGATCGCGAGGCAGGACCGTGCCTTTCTAGACAGCGCCGCATCAGTTGGACTCATCAGCTCGCGCGAGGACAATCACGTCGCTCACCTACGCACAGGCCAACTCCTGGAGCGCCTCTGGCTCACGGCCACAGCGCTCGGTCTGAACATTCAGCCGATGAGTCGGACGATGCAGGTTCCCGAGATTCGCGCCCATGTAGCGAGGTTGTTTCCCAAGCGTGCATGGATACCGCAGCAGCTCTTCCGCGTCGGCGCGTCCCGATCTGGGGGATGGCGTCGCTCGCCGCGCCGGCCGCTCGAAGCGGTACTCGTGAGCTGAGGCCGGACGCGTTGTCAGGTCACAAGGCCAGGGGATGCCTGGACGGGGCTACCGGGATACGCGTCCCGGAAGATCGGTCGGCGAGTTGATCGGTTCGACTCGGATAAGATCGGACACCCCACGAACCCCGGTGACCCGAGCCACCGCCCCTTGTGCCGCGGCGCGCTGGCGCTCGGTGGCCAGCTGACCCTCCAAGGTGACCCACCCATCGGCAACCCGTACCTGCACAGAAGCGTCCGGCAGCATGACGTCCCATTCCAACCCTGACGCGACCGCCTGTGCGAGCTCGCTGTCCTTGGGGCACGCGGTGAACGGAAGGCGGACCTCCAGATTGCTTGCCACAGCCTTAACCTCTGGGACGCGCTTGACGGCGCGCTCCGCGACCACCTTCTGCGCGTAGGAGCTGACCACTCCGCTCAGCGTCACCAGGCCGTTATCAACGGTCACCCTGATGAGGGCGGGGTCTACCCGTGGCTCACACTCGAGTTCCACCACCACCCGCGCCGTCAGCTCAAGAGAATGAGACATTGCATACCTCGCTTCCGATACCGGCACCCCCTGCTTCAGTCGGCTCGCACCGCTTCGATGCCGATCGTGATCTCCACGTTGTTTCCAATCAATTCCGTGCCGCCAACGGTCTCATTCCAGTCGATGCCGAAGTCTCGCCGATCCACCTCGCCGGCCGCCTCAAACGCAATTCGCTCATGACCGTCACTGTCCTTCGCGATCCCCCGGTATTGCCCCGTAAGTATCACGGGTTTCGAATGGCCTTTGATGGTGAGGATTCCGCTCACTTCGACGGTACTGTCGGTCGCCGCGAACCCGGTCCCCTGGAACGTCATTCTCGGATAGCGGTCGACCGCGAAGAACCGGTCCGAGCGGAGGTCGGCATCGCGGTATGCATTGCCGGTGTTCAAGCTGGCGGTCTGAACCGCGACGTTTACCGTGCCGAGCTTCCAGTCTCCCTCTTTCGCCGCGAGTACGGCGTACCACTTGGTAAAGGTGCCGCGCACCCGCCCGACTAAATGTCGGACCCCGAAATCGACCTGCGAGTGCACCATGTCCACGACCCACTTCGACTCCTTCGCCGGAGCACCGATAGAGACGTCGACGACCGCTTGAGCTGCCGCGGCCGGAGCCACCATCAAAGTCATGGCGGCCAGGCTCCTGGCGACCATTCCTGCAAGGCGCATTGTCATAGTTACCCCCTGAATGTCACCGTGGAGCTCGCACCGCTGGATTGGCTGTCTGCCGGCCGAGGACAACAGGAAGAAGGTAGGCCGTCGTCTATGAAACCGACGTGAAGCCATCATGCAGAGACGCTTAGGGCCCGACGCGAAGAACGAAGAAAAGCCTGCACGAGCACGTTGATTCGCCCTGCGGCGTGCCCAGCGCGACGAGAACCAAGAACGGTCGCCGCGTTAGCGGCGACCGATTTCCCTCCTGGGGTCAAACCAGGACTCTCCTGATCCCCGTCGTGGAGATCACACCCTGCCGGTGGCGACTGCGCGGACAATGTCCGTCGTTGAAATGACTCCGACTACTTGGTCGCCCTCGGCAATGAAAAGACGATGCACGTCGGCGTACAGCATCTGGCGCGCGGCGGCTCGAATGTCTTCGCCTGGCCCGACGGTGAACGGGCGAGGTGTCATGAGCTCCCGCACCGCCGTATTCTCCCACAGCGACTGGCGAGCCGCCGGATCGTCTGTCTCGGCCTCCGCCGTCAGCAGGTCGGTGGTCGAGAGGACGCCGATCACTCTCCCGCTTCCATCCACCACCGGCATGCCCGAGATATGCGCGTCCGCCAGCGCCACGATCGCCTCGGCGACAGTGGCCTCACTCCGGACTGTCCTGACGTTGCGCTGCATGAGCTCGCCGACTGTCATGGTGTCCTCGCTGTAGGGTACGAGAACAAGATGCGGCGGGGCGGCTGAATCGGCGGTGAAGCACGTGTGAAGTCTCCTTTCGATACCCGTTGGCAGACCTCTCATCGGAGAACCGTGGCTCCTATGAACACCTCCTCCCCGAATTCCCACTCGTCCAGAATCTGCGCTCGTTGCGGCACGAATCGATAGAACTTGAGATCTCGGAAGCCGGAGTCCGGAAAGGGCAGCTCGAGGGCGTGGTGCATGACCTCCCGGTAGCGCGGAAAGCGCACCCCGTAGAGTCCGCGGGCTTCACGGCTCGCGTCGGGATCGGTGAGACCCGCGCGGCCGTGGAGTTGGAGCCCACTGTGCGGATCGCCCCACTCCTGGCTGCTATCGAAGACCGCGACTGCCATTTGCGCGGTGCGGGCGAGATTCTGGCAATGGAGAGAATCGGGGTGCGAGAGAAAGTAGAGGACGATGTCAGGGCTGAAGCAAAAGAAGGCCGTACTGATGTGCAGGGCGCCCGACTCGCTGCGCGTCGCCATGGCACACAGCGCGTTCGTGTCGAGAATGCGGACCACGGAGGCGTAGATCCGGTCGCTGTCGTAGCCACGCGCGTGAACCATCACGGCCACGGTGAATCGCCCTTGCGAAGGATGGTCGCTGCCGCGCTCGTCAAACCGACTCAGCAGCGGTGCTTGTGGCCGACGCGGCTGCCTCGCGTGCATCGTCACAGGCCCGGCGGAACGCACCCAGGAAGCCGCTCACGTGATCGGTCGCCGACGGCGGAGCCACCAAGAACGGGTCCATGACGGTCGAGCGCAGCACGACCAGGCCATCCTCGCCGCTCGCCGCCCACTCCTCCACCGATCCGATGGCCAGTTGCTCCAGGATCGGTCCCATGGCCCCGGCGTACGCGGGGCTGCGAAGCCGCGTCCGGCTGATGATGTACTCCGGCTGGCCGCCGCTTCGGGCGAGGCTCATGCGCGCGTACACCCGCTCGTTGAAGTTATTGACGTCGCGGAGCGGAGCGAAGCATGGCAGACCAGGTAGCACACGATGTTGATGTCCGGCACCGGCAGCAGGACTGCACAGTACGGCGAGAGATCCGCGCCTGCCAGGGCCGAGTGGAAATGCTTGGCGCCCGCCACCGTGCGCTCGATGAGGTAACCGTATCCTCGCTCGTCGAGCGGCAGCACCCTGTGACTGAGCCAGACCGCCGCCGCCACTGCACCGGGCTTCGAGCCCTCCAGGATGTATCGGCCGAGGAAGCGCTCGGCGGTTGGTGCTGCGCCCTCCACCGGGGAGAGGTACGGCGGGTCGGTTGCGACCAGATGACGGGTTCGACCATCCCGAACCAGAACAGCCCCGGCAGAGTAGGGAACGTACCCCATCTTGTGCGGATCCACCGAGACCGAATCCGCCTGGCCCAGTGCCACCATGGCCGTGACCCACTCGTCGGAAGGCCAATCGGTACCCATCGAGGCCCTGATCTCCTCGGCTGTACGTCTGGTTCCGTTGGCTCGGCGGGTCACCGCCGCGGCATAACCGCCGTAGCAGCGTCGGAATGAACATGGAAGGTCGCACCCAGCTCCCGCTCGGCACGGGTCCTCACCTGCAGCACCTGATCGAGCCGATCCACCGCGCTCTCCTCGGGTTGTCCCGCAGACGCTCACCAGCGCCAGAATCGGTTGGCGGCGCCGGGCCAGGGCGCTGACCTGCTCCCAGAGCGCGTCCGGATCCATACGGCACCACCGGTCGAGCGGAAGATGCACGAGCTGGTTGGACCCGATGCCCAGCGCCCGGACGATCTTCTCCCAGGAGTAGTGCGCCGTCGCCGCCACCAGCACCACCCCCGCCGGGAGCGGGTCCCCGTAGTCCAGTGCGAGCCGCCGGCTGTACTCCTGATAGCCGATCGCGGCCAGCGAGTGGTTCGCCACCGCGCGCTGCACCTCTGACCGAGATCCCGAGGCCCAGAGACGCTCCCACAGGTCGAGTGAGTCATGATTGGTGACGTTGAGCAGCTCCCAGAGCGGAAGCTCGACGTTCGGCGCCTCCCCACCATCGGGAAGGCGCACCGGTAGCTCGAGTCCGAGCTCGTTGGCGGCACCCGCGGCTGCCACCGCGAGGTAGCGAACGCTGCGGGCCAGCCAGAGCGCCTCGAAGTTGGCGATCGTACCGCCACTGGTCAGATGGCCCCAGCTGCCCGCCGGCTCGTAGCCGATCATACGGGCGAGCTGTCCGGCCACCTCCAGCTCGAGCCGCGTGGTCACCGGCGAGATCTCCACGGCGACGTTGTTCGGGATGTAGAGCATAGTGGCGAAGTAACCGACCTGCGCGGCGATGGTCTGCTCGCCGAGCATATGACCCTTGTAGCGGCCGCTGAAGAAGGGAACATCACGCTTGAGCTCCGCCAGCAGGCCCATGAGCTCCTGAGTCAGGGTGGCGACCTTCTCTTCGTACCCTTCCCGTCGTTTGTCCATCTCGCGGATGGCAAAGCCGTCCTCAGGGTGATAGTTGCGGCGCCAGAAGACATGGTCGCGGAGGGCTTCCACGACGAGACGTTCGAGTAGTTCGGCATTCTCGGCGCGGGGCCCGAGGAACCAGGCCCCCATGGCTTCGCCTGGGTTGATGGGCATGGCGTCCAATGTGATGGGCGCCAGTGAAACCCACCTGAACGCACCGTGAAGACCTCTTCAGGGAGCCCGGCGCCGGAGAACAAAAAGCCCGGGTGGGAACCCGGGCCACTGAGGTGAGAGAGTGCGGGGTTACTTGATCAGGATCTTGGTGGCAGCGGCCGGCGTCTCTTTGGGGAGATGCAGCACCAGCAAGCCATCCCGATACTCCGCCGTCACCTTTCTCTCGGCCACCGGCGTCGGCACGCGGATCGTCCGGACGAACTTTCCGATCGCGCGCTCCTTCACCAGATAGCCCTCACCCTCGACCTCTGGAGCGAACTCCCTCGTGCCGGTGATCGTCAGCAGCTCACCGGTGAGGTTAACGTCCAGGTTCTCCTTGTGGATCCCGGGGACCTCGAGCCGCACGACATACTCCGTCGGGGACTCGATCACGTCCATTACCGGCATCCACTCCGCGCCCGTGGTCTCGAACGGGAACGGCGGCAGCATCGGCTCCGCAAGGAACCGGGGGGCAAGCAGCCGATCGAATACGCGATCGAACTCCTCACCCAGCTTCCCCACCATGGGGTTCCGCAGTGCGACTCTCATAACACCTCCGGGTTCGAACTGCGGTCGCAAGGTAACACTTGGCCAATGAACCCCCCTTGAAAGCCTTGTGAAGGTTTGTGGCCCGATCCGAAACAAACCTTCATCCGACGCTCACCGGGAACTCATCGAGCGCGACGTAGCTTGGAGCCACTTCCTCAATCCGGAGGTGGGTATGTTCGACGTTCTCATCGCTTCCGGTGCGCATCTCGAGCTCAGGCCCCGGCTCGTGACCACCTCGGTTGTCACGCACGCGATCATCATCACGCTGGCCGTCGTGGCCACTCAGGCCGCGGTCGACGCCCCACCGGTCGTCCCGGAGTCCGCCATCCTTCTGTACGTGCCGAAAGCGCCGGAGCCCCCGCCGCCTGAGACCAAGCCCGGAGCGACTCCACCCAAGCTGGTCATCGCCGAGCCGCCTCCCAAGGGGTTCCAGACGGTCGCGACGCTCGAGGACATTCCCACCGTGATTCCCCCGGTGGATCTGACCCAGCGTCCCCTGGACCCGCGCGACTTTACCGGTCGAGGCGTCGAGGGTGGGCTCGCCAACGGGGTAGTGGGCGGCACGGGGAAGGTGGACGTACCGGAGGACTTCGACGCGATCTATGAGGCTACGACGAGCGACGCACGGTTTGATCAGGCCGTTCTGGTCTCCCAGCCTACGCCTCGATATCCCCAAGTCCTTGAGACGGCGCGTCTCGAGGGTCGGGTCGCATTCGAGTTCGTGATCGACACGGTCGGGAGAGTCCAGCCGTCCTCCATCCGGATCCTGGAGAGCACCCACGAAGCTTTCTCGGCCGCCGCGCGAACGGCCGTGACCGCCGCGATCTTCGAGCCCGCACGCTTGAGTGGGCACCCGGTTCGTCAGCTCACTCGCCAGGCGATCCGGTTCGTGACGGCTCACTGAGCATGGGTCAGTGCCTTGGGCGGCCGCCGCGGCGTGCGCTGCGGCGGCACGCTTGGCTTGGCGGAATAGCCGACCCGGAAGTGGTGCTGCGGCATTCACCCACGCGCGCCAGCAACTCGGCCAGGTCCAGCCGGGCCCCGGTGACGTGGCGGATCCCAGCGTAAAGCCGAGGTGAAGCTGCCTGCAGAATCTTGAGGAGAGCGCGAGCTATTCCGGAATCGCGGCGCCGTGGCAGGCGGTGCACATCGACGGGTTCTTGCGGCGAAGTGTGCTCGCGTCGAACCCAGGCCCGTGGGGATTGAAGCGGCGGCCATTCGCGGCAGAGTGGCACGCGAGGCAGTCACGTTCGGAGTGGCAGGTGACGCAGCTCTCCAGGCTCTGGCGCGCGGCCTGTCCATGGTTCAAGAGAAACGCCTGCTTGGCATCGTGATACCTGGTGCCGCGCAGCCGCCCGGGCGAGACGAGGCCGGCCTTGAGGTGGCAGTTGGCGCAGAACTGGCCCTGCTCGTGGCACTCGCTGCAGGAGCTCTCCCGGCTGAACGCGGCGGCGGGGTGGCTGGAGAGGAATCCGCTGGGATGGTATCCCGGCGGCGCCTCGCCAGCGTCGGGCCGGTGGCAGGACAGGCATTCGGTGCGCGCGTGGCAGCCGCTGCAGCTCTGAGGACGGGCCTCGGCCGGTTGCGCATGGAGTCGGGAGAAGTCGAGACCGTGGGACACGGGGCGCTGGCGGAGCACGGCCACGCCGCGGCCCCGGCCCGGGCCCGATCTGGGAATCGCCAGGGCGCTGGCAGGGGAACCGATGTGGCACGTGGTGCAGCTCTCCTGCGTGTGGCACACGGCGCAGCGCGCTGCGTCCTTCCCGGCTCGGCCGCCGTGTCGCCGAAGGAAGCTCGGATCGGCATGACTCGCCGGGGCCTCGGGCCTTGCCCCCACCACCAGCGACCTTTGGTCCGGAGCCAGCGCCTGGATGGCCGGGACCTCCGGTGCATTCACGTGGCACTCGGCGCAGAAGTCTCGCGCGTGGCAGGTGGCGCATGAGGCCGCCACCGGCGCTCCGCCAGTCCGGGCGAGCTTCCCATGCCCCATGGATGCGAAGTCTGCCCCGCGATGATTGTCCGGCGTCGGGAAGTCCCTGACCCGCTCACGGGTGAGCCGCACCGCTTGGACCAGCGACACGTGGCAGGTGGCGCACGCCGTATCCGGCGCGCTCAGGTGGGCGGTCCTGATTCCATGGCACTCGAGGCAGCTCTGGACGACCGCCGGCCGGACCTGCATCGGATCGGTGCCGCGCAGATTGTGGCAGGCGGCGCACCGGAGCGTGGAGTCGGCACCCCACGCGCGGGCGACCTTCTCGGCGTGCCGCTGGTGCGTGAACCGCAGATTGCTCGGCCGCGACTCCGCCGGCGGGCTCCAGTCCACCCGCTTCTCGATGGCGTCGTCGTGGCACGTCGCGCAGTCGGGGGGCTGGGGCCACAGCGAGCGACCGGCAGCCTCCGCGCCGGCGTGGCAGCCGGTGCAGCTCGGAAATAGCTTCCGGTGCTGCCAGTGATCGAACGGGTCCCGGAGCATGTACGCGGCGGCACCGCCGGCTAGGGTGACCGCGCAGAGCACCAGAATACCGAACGACCCGAGCCTCACCGCGATCCCGCCCGGGAACGCCCCCGCAGCGCGGGCGGCACATGGACGGCATCGGCGTCGCTCCGGAGCAGCAGGGTCACACGCGCGTTGAGGCGGGTCTGGTCCCAATCGAACGCGGCCGCGTCAGGGCGGGCTCGGTCCTCGGTGTACCGCGCGAGCCCCATCCCGATCCGCAGCCGGCCCGTGGGGCGCCACTCGGCATCGAAGCCGAACGCGTCGGCGGACGCGTCATCGAACCGGAACTCGAGCGGCCGATCGAGCGTGGACGCGTAGCCGGTCAGCGACAGAGCCGCACCAGAAATGAAGGTGACGCTCCCCTCGAACCCGTGCGACGCCGCGCCCGGTCCGCTCTCCTCGCGGTACCCCGCATCCACCGTCCACGCGGGACTCGGGCTGTAGGTGACGCCCGTTCCGAAGCGCCACCCGTCGTGACCCACGTCCACCAGCGGGGTCTCGGTTTCCGTCTTTGAGTACTCGTAGCCTTCCCAGCGGGCGCGGAGCTCGAGCCCCCGAGCCGGCCGGACCCAGGTCGCCGCATTCACTGCGTGGTAGGGCACCGGGCTAAACGCGCCCCAGATGGTCCACAGATCGAAGTACGGACGGTACTGGCGCGCGCCGCCCGCCACCGTGACCCACGGGGTCGTGTACCGCACCACCGCCTCCGCGTTCCCGAACCAGGTGTTGGCCAGGTCGTAGTCCGCGCCCGCGGTGATGCTCCACCGCTGCCCCGGACGGAGGTCGAGCGCGAGCGCGGCTCGCTCGGAAACGAAATTCCGGTCCTCGCGATCGATCTCGCGCTGATAGTCGGCCCGCACGTCGGCGAGACGCCCGCTGTGCATCAGCGCGATGCCGGTCAGGAGCTGACGGCGGCGCGGCTGGAAATCGTCCAGCGGGTTGAGCACCGGGCTGGTGACAGGAAGGGCCGTGGCGCGGGCGAGGCCGAGGCCCACGTAGACGTCCGCCTCGAGCCCGCGCCGGTCCGATCGGACGGCCAGGTGCCCCCCGTCGAAGCCGACGACGCCGAGTCGGTTGGTCAGCAGCTGGCGGCCACCTCGCACTGTGAACGACGGGTGAGCGTACTCGGCGTAGGCCTCGATGAGCTGCACGGCCGGCTCCGTGCCGGGCCACACCTCGCTGTCACCCAGATCCACGCCGAAGCGTCCGTTCATCCGGACGCTCAGGCCCCGTACTCCGAGCCCCCAGAGCACCAGGTCGGCCGACGAGATCATGGGCGCCCCGCGCACCTCGCGCCCCGGGCGGAAGAAGTAGCAGGAGGCCCCGCCTTCAGGACACCGGACGGCGAATCCATCCGGCGTCTCCAGCCCTCCCGTCGGGCCGGTGACCACCGCTGCCCTGGGAATGCTGTCCTCGGCGACTCCGCGATAGCTCACCCGCTGCGCTCTCGAGTCGAGGCGCAAGCGATAGCCCTGCGCCTCCGCCGCAGACCCAGCCAGCGAAAGACCCACAATTCCGAGCAGAAGAATGTCCGCCCGCGGCGTGCTCACGGCCGACCGCCAGCGCTGGTCAGCCGGGGCCGAAACGTCTCCGGTGAGGCCTGCAGATGGCAGACGGTGCACTCCTTCTCGGCGTGATGATCGGTTTCGCTCCCGTGGCAGGCGAGGCAGAAAGACCGCGTCGGCTCGAGGCGTTTGACCGTGCGTTCGGTATGGCACCGATCGCATGATTGGTGGGCGTCGACAGGCGGTTGGTGAGCCTTGGTGGTCTCCGCGCTCCGGTGACAGGCAGCGCAGTCCCGCCCCGCAACGTGGTGATCCTCATGACAGCCAGTGCAGGCCGTGACAGTGGAATCGGGCTCGAGGGTCACCCGGGTCGTGTGGCACTGGACGCACGCCAAGTCGCGGTGCCTCCGATGGTCGAACGCGACCGGACGCGATCTTGTCGGCTGCCGGGGCACGGACACCGATACCGTGACCAGCGCCGGCCGGGACAGCTCGGTCGACTCGTGGCAGCTGCCGCACTCTGCCGAGGTCGGCCGCTGGTGATGGCAGATCTGGCATCCGCGGGGCGGCTCGAACGTGAGGCGACTCGTCGGTGAGGTCGTCGTGTGGCAGGTGATGCAAGTGAGTCGGCGGTGGCGTTTATGGGAGAAAGTGTCAGCGGGTACGGTGCGTCGCTCCGTGGGTTGCCCGGGTGGATCATCCGGGGGCGGCCCGGCTCCCTGACCCCTCGCGCGGCCCGGCTCGAATAGCCGGAGGCTCTGCTGCAGGGCCTTGGTCGTATCAAACGGGAGTGGTGGCCGCAGCTTTCCCCCGCTCTTCCGCACGGACTCGTGACAGCCAGTGCAGTCGCTCGCGTCTACCCGCGCGGCATGGGGGATGTGGCAGGTCTGGCAACGCGACGCCACCTTGCGGTGGGTCGCACCCGAGTGAAATGCGACAGTCCGCCAGTCAGCGTGACACGCCGCGTCGGCGCAGGACTTGAGTGCGTTGGCGGGCTTGACGTCCGTGTGGGGGTCGTGACACATCCCGCAGCTCCCGCGATGCGGGTCCTTGGCGAGATCGAAGGTCGCCAGCAGTTGCCGCATCTCGTGGCAGCCGAAACACTGACGCGAGCCGGGCGTGAGGAGACCAGACGCGGAGTCGCGGCTGACGAACTGTGCCTCGGCCGTGAACTGGTGGCAGGTATTGCAGTAGAGCTGCTCCTCGTTGGGGAGCGGCTGCACGTTCGCGGGCGTGAAGCGGGCCGCCATCCGTCCGAGCTTGATCCTGACCTCATCCGTCAGATGGCACCCCTTCTGCGCGCAGGTCGTGTCGGCCGGCTGGAACCGATGGGCGGTTCGCGCGTGGCAGGTCAGACACGCGACATCTTTAAGTGCCGCGGAGTCGGACTCCAGGTGGGTCCGGTGCCCGGCTGTCGACGCGATCCGGGCCCAAGTCTTTCTTGCCTCGCCCTGTACATGACAGCCCTCGCAGACATGACGCGGGACCTTGGCGTGGGGTGGGATCCGGTCCGGCCGTTCGATGATCCAGTAGAACAGCTCCTTCGATTGGGCCTTCAGCTCGAAGGGGTGACAGCTATGACAGCTGAGCGAGTCGTGCTTCCCCTCCAGCTTGTTGACCAGGAGATAGGTCCCAGTGTCCGGACGGACGAACACCTGTCCACTGGGGACGAAGATGTGGCAGCCGCTGCAGAAATCGTTGTCGTGCATCATGTAGTCATAGGCCTTGACGCCCGAGCCCACCGTGAGGAGCAGAACGGCGCCGAGTGCCGCGAGCAAGCTGAGCTTGGCGCCGCGATCCCGGGTGATGAGCCAGGTGCTCACGGCCCGGCGCCGGCGCCACAACAGGACGACGACCGCGAGCGCCAGCAGCACGCCGACCACGATTCCGGTGGCCATGAGCCACGCGGGCTTCTGAAAAATCCACTGGACGATGGGGACAAGAGGGTCCGGCAGCGGCGAGCGAACCACCACCGAATCGAGGAGGTGATGCGTCAGCGTGTCCTGCGTCTGAAGCGGCACGGCCACCGCCTCTCCCGGAACAACCGCAGAAGGAGCGATGGCCAGTACGCTTGCGCCGAGCAGCCGGATCATGCCCATGGAGCTGGCGGGCGTCTATCGGCGGACGGCGTTATCGTCGCTACTCACCTCGTGCGAAGCGAAAGGTTGTCGCGAGGGTTTCGGGCCCTGACCCGTTCCATGATCGCCCGCACCTGCGGCGACACGTCCAGGCCGTACCTGGCCTGCAGCGCGTCGATGCTCGCGGTCAACAGCGACTGCGCCAGGAAGGGATTGTGCACCCCGAATGAGCGGTCGCCATTGGCGTAGCGGTTCTCGCCGACCAGGCGCACGTTGAAGAGCACGCCCTCGGCGTCGGTGATCACCTTGTCCTTGTAGTTGAACTCGCTCACCGGCACCTGCGTGAGCAGGCCGGTGTCGCCGGGATCGAATGATTTGGGCAGGCCGGAGCCCTCGGGATCGGCGGAGGTGGTCGTGTCGTACAGCACCTGGTTGCCATTGGCGTCTACCCAGAGCTGGTCAGCGAGCGTTCTGATGACGTTGCGGTTGGCCTCGAAGGCGTTCTCCGCCGCCGTCTCGCTCGAGTGGCAGCCCGAGGCACTGCAACCGTTGAACTTGCGCGAACCCGACGCGTAGCCCGCATCCCCCGGGCGCGAACACGTGTTGTCGCCCAGCGGCTTGCCTTGGGCATCCAGGCAGGGATCGGGGATGAAGAGGTGCCCGGTCGATTGAAACGTGACATTGCCGCTCGCGTCCGTCACCGTGAACGGTGCCACATGGCACCCCGCGCACAGCCGGGTGTTGACGCTCACGTTTCCGTGGGTGGCGACGACCGCCGTGGTATCGAAGCCTGCCGGCCAGTACCCTGCCGTGCCGAGAAGGACGCCGCCTTGCGGGGCGTGCGGCCCGCGCGGGCTCGTGGCCTGCGGCTCGCTCCGGCGGTTATGGCACTTCATGCAGAGGTTGTTGTCAGGATTGGGATCGTCGATCGCCCACCGGAGCTGCCCCTCGTGCTTCTTCTCGTGCGGGTCATGACAGACCGCACACGTGATGGGCAAGGCGTTCTCCGTGGTAATCGCATCCCCGGCTTCGGTGTAGTTCGTGGCCACGTTCCACCCCTGGAGAACCTTCCGTGCCTCGTGGCATTGACCGCAGCTGAGGCTGTTGTCGGCCGCCAACTCCTCGATCACTTCGCTCACCGTGCCGGCGTGTCCCGACTGGCTCCACTGCTCGACGAACGGCGAGAAGTCACCCGTGTGGCAGGAGCCACAGGTCGAGGATTCGACCCAGGCGGTTGGATCCGTCGGCACGTTGATGCTCGCGAGCGGCCGGTTCGCGAGCGACGGGCTCGAGGCATGGTCGAAGCCCGATCCGTGGCAGCTTTCGCACTGCACGTCCTGATAAGCGGTATCGGCTACGGCGCTGTACCCTGCTGGAGCAGCAGTAGCGTTCCCCCGCTCGCTCACCGTATGACAACTGTTGCACGCCGCGGTCTGGTGCCCCGACGCGACGAGGTCACCCCAGGCCTGGGAGTGCTTCGTTGTGGTCCAATCGGCCTGCTTCTCGACGTGGCAGTTGCCGCAGGAGGTCTGCTTATCGCTAACGGTGAAGTAACCGAGGAATTTGTTGGTGTTGTCGGGTGGGGGGTTGAATGGCTCCCGGAAAACGAGCTTTTCGCTGGTGCAGCCGGAGAGCGCGAGTACGACCAGTGCCGTGAGACCGAAAGATTGGCCACAGAGGAATCGGGCAATGGGCATAGTCCCGCCTTAGCTCTGCTGTTTTTTTACCGGGGGGATTCCCTAGTACATTTAGGCTATCCGTAGAATTACGCAATAGATTCGCTGGGCCGACCGTCGTTTTATGAAGAAACCTTAACCGACTTTGCTATACGGAATTGTCGTCTTGACGAACCCGCCCTGCCACAGAAGTGTGGGTTGCCTCCAAATCGATCTGATAGGTACTCCGCGCGCAGCGAGTTCCCGTCCCCCGCCTCCCTCCATCGGCTCGCTCGGGGGCCATGAGACGGTGAACGACGGAGTCGATCCCGGAATCTGCTAGGTGAGGATCATGACCAGCACAAGGCCGACTCCTTGTCCTGCCTGCGCCGCTCCTGCCACCGGCGCGTTCTGCTCAAATTGTGGCGCGCCCAGTACCGGCGCGCGGTGCACTGCCTGCGGCGCACCGCTGTCTGCTACGGCGCGGTTCTGCGCCGGGTGCGGGCACGCGGTGGGCTCGCGGACGCCGGCCCGGTCGGGGGAGCGTACGCCCTGGCTGATCGCGGGCGCTTCGCTGGCGGGTCTGCTGGCAGTCGTCCTCTGGACGCTCAACACGAAGCCGTCGAGGGTAACCACCAGCGAGTCGGCTGGCCCACCGGCCGAGGCTCCGCCGGACATCAGCAACATGAGCCCCAAGGAACGGTTCAATCGACTCTACAACCGCGTCATGCAGGCCGCCCAGTCGGGCGACGAGGCGACCGTCACGCGCTTCATGCCCATGGCGCTCATGGCCTATGCACAGCTCGACACGGTGGACGCCGACGCGCGGTACCACGCCGCCCTCCTTGAGGTGCACACGAACAATGTCGACGCGGCGCGCGCCCAAGGCGACACCATCCTGACCAAGACGCCGGGGCACCTGTTCGGATACATCATCCTGGGAACCGTCGCGCGTTTTCGCAAAGACGCTAAGGCGCTCGATCAGGCGTACAGCGGGTTCATGAAGCACTACGATGCCGAGGTGAAGGTCGGCCGGCCTGAGTACGAGGAGCACCGAAGATCCCTTGAGGATTTCCGCGGCGCGGCGCTCAAAGCATCAAGCCGTGGGGCACCCGGCTCGTGAGGTGTTCGCGCAACGGAACCCGGGGAATGATTTGAACGAACCCTGGTTGCTCAGGCCGTCGCGACCCCGATCGGTGGCCGTGAGTGGCTCACCATCACCCCGCAAAGCCCACCATGTTGCGCCACGTTCACCACCTGCTTCTGAGAAGCGCGGGCCAGGATGGCGATCCCGTCGTCGCTCGCGGCGAAGCCCATGACGACGTAAAAGGGCTCGGTGTGCACTGCATCCTCGGGCCCGAGCACCGGAAACTCCCCTACCGGAAGCGTCACCAGTTGCTGGACCACCCAGCGCTCGCGATGATCCAGCGCGGCCTCGAGAGCGGCAACCCACGAAGCCTGCGTACCGGCGCAGCCGATTACGACACCCTCGCCCCCGTAACTACGGTTCGGCTTGAGCACCAGCTGCTCGTAGCCCGCACGAACGTACTCAAGCAAGCCGCGCTGCCGGCCATCGGGGAGCATCGTCCGTCGATCGGACACGATCCGAGTCCACGGGATGTGCCGCTGAAAGATCAGCCGCTCCTCAGGGGTAAAGTAGCGCTGGCACAGGCGCATGTCGCTGAGAATCTCCCAGCAGCTCTTCTGGTCCAGCTCGGCGGCGATAGAAGAGATCACGCGGTTCTCCCGCAGAAGGACGCGCATCGGCTCGATGTCGATGCCCTCATCCTGCAGGTCCAGCAGGTCGCCGACGCTGTAGTCCCGGTATGCCACGTCAACCAGATCCTCACCGTACCAGACCCGGCCACCCCGGAGCGTGAGCTCTGAAGGGTCGGCATGCATCACCGTGAGACCGTGGCGCTCGCGCAGGTATCTGGCCACCTCGCCTTGCTCGTCCGGACCCTGTCCCGAGTACTTGGGCTCGATCAAGCAGAGCCGCTGTCCGACGCCGACAGCTGCGGTGTGCTCCAGAATCACCTGAGTGAGGAGATCCCGCATATCTTGGCCCCTCAGCAGTTGGAGTTCGGGATCGTACCCCTGGAGGGCCGGTACGATGATGCCCGCAATCAGCCGTTCGCTGGTTGGGACCATATGAAGGCCACCAATCCCGCTCAGATTGGGCTCGACAAAGCGGAGCGAGTCCTTCCACATTGGGGTGGTGAAATTGACCACCGCGTCCAGTCTGCCGAAGATCGGGTTGTGCTCCTCCTGACTGGTGCCCCAGCATTCCCGAAGCCAGCGCTCTTCGTCCTCTGGAAGGCGAAGGATCTCTGCTACCTCCAGATCGTGGAGGTAGAGCTCCGGCAGGCGCTTGAGTGCGTTCTGCACGACGAGCGTAACGTGGTGGAGGTAGGCCAGTTGATCCGGCAGGACGGTTATGGGACAGGGAAGGATGCGGACCGGCTCGAGCTCCCCGTCGTGCAGATACACCAAATGCTCATCGAGAGCAGCATCATGTAGGCGCTGCATGAGGCCAGCAAGCACTGCGTCAGGAATCCGGTGCAGCGCGCGCTGTACCCGGCTCGCCAGCGCTGCTCCGCTTAGCCCCAGTTCCTCGGCGGGGGTTAGCACCACATTTCTCTAGGTTTTAACCCGGGAACCGCCATCTTTGCTGCACGCGCATGTAACATCGCGCGAATCATACGACTCTTCAACAAGATTCTGCGCCTCTTGGGCTTTGGGTGGGGCCCGCGCTCGTGTGTTCGGTAGCAGGCTGTCCCAGAGTCGAGTTCATATCCAGCGGGCCTGGTTTAGCGGCTCACGCGCGAAGAATGCCGGATTGCTCGAGCGACTCGTCGGCTTCTCTGCCGCCAAATGCCGCTTCTGCAGGGGGCTGGCTCTGCTCCTAGCCCTAGGAGCTCGGTCTGCCTCGGAAGGTGGTTGCCCTGGCGGTATGGGTCTGCACGGTCTGGCTGCGCGCCCAGGCCACCTCCACGTTCCGGAACACGTCCGTGAGGACGTCCTCGCGAGCTGGGAGCCCCTCCTTCTGAAGGGACCGCACCACTACCGCCGGGATAATGTAGTGCAACGCGATCAACCCCGTAGTGTAGTTCCCAAGGTGCTGGCTCGCGAGCTCGGCTACTTCTTTGTCTCCCAGCGCTAGGGCTGTGGTGTTCAACATCACATAGCCGATGGCCGCCAGGCTGAAAGCGGTGTAATCGTCACGCAGGTTCTTGGACTGTCCGTCTTGACGGAGGAGGTCGATGGCCCCCGCGGCTCGTCCAAGGACGCTGGAACCCGCCCGCTTGATTGCGCCGGTCGCCGTGGTCGCGCCTCGCGTTCCCATCAGCTGCTTTAGATTCGCGATATGGAGTTGGATCCAGCGTTGTATTGTCTGCAGATCTGCCCCGACCTGGGGATGGTCTCCCACGGCTCGGATCTGGCCGGACACGGCCTTCTCTATATGCTCCTCGAGGGCGAGCATGTCGGTGATATAGCTGTTGATGGTGTTGGTTGGATTGCGCATTGGTCCTCCAGGAAGCCAGGACGCGTGCTTACGTGAGTGATTTCGAGCCCGGCAAAGCGCCCGATAGTCCTGAGACTCGCCACGCCCCGCTAAACGGATTGGGATAATACCCGCGCCGATCTGTCACTTCGGCCGGCATATGCCGACGACGCTTCACGACCTCTTACCGGTTTGCGGAGCAATCTCTGCGTAATGAACGTTGCTCCCGGCGCATGAAGAAATGATGAGCCGCGGTGCAAAGGATCGTCAAAGGGACGCGGCCCTGGCTGCGAGCAGGCGTCCCCTTGTCGAGGGTGAGTCTATGGTCGAATCCGGTACATGACTTCCTCGCAAGGCTTCGAAGTCGCCGGGCAGACTCCGGGCTGAGATAGCCGAATGCTGTCGCCGGCACAGGGTAGTTGGTGGGGCATCAAAGTTACTTGACGCACTCCATAGTGCCTGGCGCTACTCCATAAAGCCATTCTCGCCGCCCTTTCATTTTTTCTTCACGCGCGCGCACCTACTGTTCTGGCAGACCTCAGCTCAGGAGCACGCCATGCGTCACCTTCTCGTTCCCTTGGACGGCTCGGGTTTTGGCGAAAGCGCCCTCTGGCTTGCGGCTGCGATCGCCCGACGCAAGGGCACCAAGCTCGAGCTGGTGACCGTCCATCCAGCGGCGGTCAATCCCGACATCTCAGCGTCCGTGATGGCGGAGATCGAGGCGATGTCCCGGGCGTACACACGGACGTACCTGGAGGGGCTGGCGAAGCAGGTGCACGGCCGTTTCCATATCGAGGTGAGCACCACGGTACCTGAGGGCGCAGCCGCGACTACCATCGTCGAGCACGCCCAGGCCGATCCACCAGAACTCATCGTTATGACGACTCACGGCCGCTCAGGGCCCAGCCGTCACTTCCTGGGCAGCGTGGCCGACCGTCTCCTTCGGGAGCTACACTGCCCCTTCCTCCTGGTCCGTCCCGCGACCAAAGCGGTGACGAGCGAGTTGCCTTCTGCGGTCCGGGTGCTGGTGCCCCTCGATGGATCAGCGCTGGCGGAGTCGGTGATTGACGAGGTGGCGCGCCTGTTCTCGCCAAGTCAGGTCGTGCTGCATCTGGTGCGAGTCGTCGCTCCTGCCGAGGTCTTTCCCATCGGCGCCCCAATGCCCTTGCCCCCCGCGGGGAGGAACCTGACGGAGGTGCGGCTGGCGTCTGCCCAGCGTTACCTCGAGGGCACCGCCTGGACACTGCGCAAGGCGGGGTGGCATGTGGAGCACGAGGTCGTCACGGCGTGGACTCCCTCGGCGGTGATTCTGAGCTCTGCGGAAGCGCACCGGTGCGACCTGATCGCGATGGCGACCCGTGGGCTCGGAGGGATCAAGCGGATGTTCCTGGGCAGCGTAGCCGACAAGGTGATTCGCGGGGCCACCACGCCGGTGCTCGTCGTGAATCCAGTGGCCGGCGCGTTCAGCCCTACACTCGGTGAATCGCTGGAGACCGCTTCGGAGCCCCAACGGATCATGGTCGCCGGACCGCTCACGGAGCAGCTTGCCCACTGAAAGTGCACCCCGCTCGCGTCCTCGGCTATGCGTCCATGCTTCGTCGAGCACACGGAGGATGTCGGTCCATCCGATCCGATGGTCCTCACGCACTGGCGCCTCGCGCCGAGGGTGGGTGAGGACCAGCTCGGTCCCCGTGCTCCAATCATGGGGTGATGCGCAGCTAGCCAAGAGTCAACGATGAGGGGAGCGTCAGATCGCCGAAAAAGAACGCTGCTAGCTCAGCCCGCCCGGCAACGCACCGAACCGCAGCCTTTGGCAAGCCTTAAGCAAAGCCGGCTGGTCACGAGAATGGGGTGCGTGGCCTCGAGAGGCAGCCGGGAGCGTCTCGAAGGCTGATGCTGCCTCAGGTCAAGGCTGGGCCTGGACGGCAGGGGCGCCCAGCTCGCTCTGGGGCGGAACCCGGTCCCGTCGCGCCGGGAGGTTCGGGCATAGGACGAGCTTACCCTCCAGGCCACCCGCCTCGAGACGACGGTGTGCCTCGGCGACCTCATGGAAGGAAATCCGCTCGGCGACACGCGGCCGAATGGCGCCAATTGCCAACAGGCCGAAAAGCCGCTCCAGGTCCTCGCGGAACCAGGCGGGATGTCGAGCCCGCATCACATTGATGGAGTAGAAGCGGGCGTGTTTGCCGCCGGGCAGAAGCTGCCAAAAATACAAGCGCGCGATCGACATCACGATGGTGCGCATCCGTTGACGCGCCTGCACGCTCGCCGAGAATCCGATGGCGAGGAGCAAACCGCCCGGCTTGAGCGCCGCGAAGGAGCGGCGATAGCCGTGCTCGCCGATGCCGTCAAAGACGACATCGAATCCGCCCGGTAGGACGCGCGCGAAGTCTTCGCGTTGGTAGTCGATCGGCGTGGCGTCGAGCTCGCGGATCAGCGCCGCATGCTCGCCGCGCGCGGCGCCCCACACCTCGAGGCCGGCCAGCCTGCCGAGCGCGAGCAGCGCCTGACCAACGGCGCCGGCGGCTCCATGCACGAGCACTCGCTGGCCTGGCTTGACGTGGGCCGAACGGTGAAGGAGCTGGTACGCGGTCGTCCAGCTCAGGATGAGCGTGGCCGCCTCCGCCGCGTCGACGCCCGCCGGCAGGCGGGCCACGTCGTTGGCCCGGAGCGTGCGATATGCCGCGTTCGACCCGACCACCGTCATGTCGGCCACGTGGTCGCCAACCTCAAAGTCGCGCACGCCGTCGCCGAGCTGATCGATCTCCCCGACGACGTCATAGCCCAGCACGAATGGTGGCTGGAGGCGCATCGTCTGGGGGTAGAGGCGGCGCCGGATCAACACCTCCGTATAGTTCACGCTCGAGGCGAGCACGCGGACCCGGACCTCGCCCCGGCCGGCTGTCGGCCGAGGAGCGTCAAACACCTCTAGCTCGTCGGGACCGCCGAAGCGCCTGAGTTGAACAACTCGATTGCACGGCCCTTCCATAGCACGTTCGCGCGTCACACAGCGTATCGGTACTGAGGCATTGCGTGCTCCGGCTGAAGCCCCATGGAGGACAGTAGGGCTGCACGAATGAAGGAAGGATGAACGTCCGGCGAGGAACGCTTTAGTTGGAGTGTCGCGGTCCCCACGCTTCCGAGTTGCTGTTGCTATCCCCGAGACGTACGAGGAAACGCCGAAATACCCTAGGGAGAACGTCCAACGTGGCTGTTCAAGCCTGCCGCGAGAGCGGCCTCGACCGAGCTACCTTCGTCGCCTTACTTAGGTTTGGAAGAAGACCTTCAACCGAGCGCGGCGCGACGACACGGCGGAAAACCGTCGGCCTGCGCTGCATACCTCAGAGAGCATTGGGTGCAGCATCCCCCGCCACACAGCGCAAAGCGGCTGTCTGTAGGCGCCAAGACATTTTCCCCCAGCCTTCATCCTTTCTTCACCAGAGCCGACTTAGGCTATATCGCAATGGCTGCTCAAGTGGGGCAGTTAGTTGGAGCAAATCGAGGGATCGTCTGCGAGGAGGCTGAGATGGCCGTCACCCAACTAGGCTCCAGAACACCGCCTGCCCCGTCGCGGGGGCAGCTCGTGGACAGGCTCAAGCCACTGCATCGTAGATGGCTTGAGGATCTACGGGCGGTGTTGGACAAGGCCGGAGCGAGAGATTCCGATCTCTGGCCCCGCTGGAATGCCATTCGCTACGTGGATACGGTGTTTTGGGGTCAGTTCGACGTGGAGCGTGGGGCAACCGATCAGCTGAGCCATACGATGGGCGACAAGCGAATCACACGGCTCTGGGCTGCCGGCGAGCTGGTTGCCATGGTGCGCTGGCAACTCTGCCACTCGGTGGGGCTCTGCCATCACGCTGGTGAATTTTCTGCTTTAACCGCCAGACTCCTGAGAGCGGTGGAGCACTGGTTCACTGAGGTGGAGGAAATTGTGGGGTCAATGAGCTGGACTGACTTGTCAATGCAGGTCCGGGAGGATTTTGCCTCGATTGAAAAGGAGAAAGGGCCATGCTGGAGTGATCTCCCGACCTCACTAGTAACGAGCCTATGACTTGACGGCCGATGAACGGGGCGTTAGAACGTCTTCACAAACAGCCCCTTCATGCCCGAGCGGTCTGGGCGGAAGTGGGTCCGACAACAATCAGTACGGGTGAACCTCGCTCTGCTCATTACGGCAGTACGGGAGAACAGACAAGCCATCTGTAAGGCCCCGCGCATGGTAATCAATTCATTTCCCTTTCGTTCGATCCTAGTGCCGCTGGACGGTTCAGCGTTGGCGGAGCAGGCGACGCCCCTGGCATGCCACATCGCCCAACGATCCGGAGGCAAGTTGCGCCTGGCGCTCGTCCACCAGCCGCCCACTCCTCCGCTCGATGTGGCGGTCGCGGAGCTGTTCACCTCCCTCGAGCTCACGACCCGAAAATCAGAGCGGGGGTACCTGCGGGCGATGCAAGGCAGGCTGCGGGAGTCCGGCACGCGGCTCTCCTCGGCTGTGACCCTGACGGGTGCGGCCGGCCCCGGTCCGGCACTCGCGCAATACATCCGGGAGATGGGTATCGACCTGGTGGTCATGGCCACGCATGGGCGAGGTGGAATCCGACGCGCTTGGTTGGGTAGCGTGGCGGATTACCTGATCCGAAACCTTGCCGTCCCGGTGCTCCTGGTCCGACCGGAAGAGAACGGGCGAGCTTCCGATCGCGCGGCGCGTGCTGGGGGGATTCTTGTACCGCTGGATGGTTCTCCCCTCGCCGAGGAAGCGCTCGACCCGGCCGGCGCGCTCGCGCGAGTCTTTGACGCGGAACTGACACTGGTACAGATGGTCCGCCCGGTCCTACTGGCCACCAGCTCGGCATTTCCATACCCGTCTTCCTACGACGAGGAGCTCACCGAGCTGTGTCGAGCACAGGCGCAGGATTATCTAGATGACGTCGTCGAGCAAATGCAGAGTCGGGGCATCCGCGCCAGCGGTGCGGCCAGGGTGGCCTGGACTGCCGCAGATGCCATTCTCGACCTGGCACGCCCGGAGCGTGTCGCTCTGGTGGCGCTCGCCACCCACGGCCGTGGGGGGGTGCGCCGGCTTGTGCTCGGCAGTGTGGCGGACAAGGTGGTACGTGGCGCGGACGTTCCAGTCTTGGTGTACCATCCAACCGGTCGGGGCAAGAGGAGTCGGACGTCGCGCCGGATCAGGTCAGGGCGTTCACGAAGCACACAGGAGAGCAGACGATGATGCCGTACGGCGGAATGAGTGGAGTCGCCTTCGGATACGGGATTCTGTGGATTCTCGTCGTAGGCGCGGTTGTCACGACACTGTGGCGCGGGATGCTGGCGCAGGAGAAGATTGCTCGGCATTTGGAGGCCATCGAGCGCTCACTGGCCCAGCGTTCCGTGGCGCCCTGAGAGATAATGCGGCTGCCGTTCGACACGCACCAGTTCTTCAGTGTTTTCGTGCGGTACAACACCGCGGTGTGGCCAGCCCAGGTGGCCCTCACGCTCGCGGCGTTGTGCGCCGTGGCCCTAGCGCTCTGGCCCCGGCGCGGATCCGATCGAACGATCGCGGTCATTTTGGGTGTCCTGTGGCTCTGGATGGGCGTCGTCTACCACCTGGTCTTCTTCCGATCAATCAACCCTGCTGCCGTGGTGTTCGGAATCCTCTTCATATTGGAGGGCGTGCTCCTGATTGTTTTCGGCGGGTGGCTCGGCCGCCTGCGCTTCGCGTGGACGCCGACGATTTCAGGGCTCCTCGGAGCCGCCCTTATCTCCTACGCCCTGCTTGTGTACCCGACCCTGACGCTCGTGCTCGGTCATCAATATCCGGCCGCCCCCACCTTCGGCCTGCCGTGCCCGACGACTATCGTGACGCTCGGGCTCCTGGCCTTGACGTCGTCGCGCCCCCCCTTGAGCGTGCTCGCGATCCCGTTGCTCTGGTCGGCGGTAGGGGTTTCGGCTGCGGTGCAGTTGGGTATCTGGGAGGATCTCGGGCTTGTGGCAGCGGGGGGCCTCACATTCCTAAGCCTGCTTACTCAAGTTCCACCGCGCCGAGATACGCCGTTCCGACCGTGACGTCATCTCGGCGTTGCGGTCAGTCCACTGCTGCACCGGCAACCCTAGTCGTCGCGGTGGTCCGACGCCACGACTGATCGGGTGTTGGAAGAATAGGGTGTAGAAGGCATCCTCATCTCACCGCTGCTGGGAGGCTCCGATGGACCTCAGCGCCGCTCATTTACATCTCGTGCTGAACCACATTCCGGTGCTCGGCACGATGCTGTTCGCACCGCTCGTGCTGCTCTGGGGTCTTGTCCGCGGGTCACGCGACGGTACGCAGATTGGTCTGCTGCTGACAGTGCTGCTTGCGGTGACGGCCATTCCCATCTACCTCACCGGCGAACCGGCCGAGGAGCAACTCGAGAATCAGCCATGGTTCGACAAGCAGCGCGTCGAGGCTCACGAGGAGCGCGCCGAAGCCGGGCTCATTGCGGTGCTGGTGACCGGCGCAGTGGCCGTCGCTGGGCTGTGGCTCGCTCGCGGTGGGCAGCCCCAACGCCGGAGCCTCACTGGCGTGGTGCTCGTCGGGTTGCTGGTGAGCGCCGTGCTCTTCGCGCTTGCGGCCATAGAGGGCGGCCAGATACGCCACGACGAGATCCGCGCGGCCGCGTTTGCACCACAATCGATGGACTCGAGATCCACATAACTTGCATGCGTACGCTTCATCGTGAACTGCATCGGACCGAGCGCATCGGGTGGCTGCGGGCCGCCGTGCTGGGAGCCAACGACGGGATCGTGTCCACCGCGAGCCTCCTGCTGGGGGTTGCTACGGCCGAGGCCTCTCGCCCGGCCGTGCTCGTCGCCGGGGTCGCTGGGCTCGTCGCGGGCGCAATGTCGATGGCGGCGGGAGAATACGTCTCGGTGAGCTCCCAAGCGGATACCGAACAGGCCGATTTGGCGCGGGAGCGGGCCGAGCTGGCCGCCAGCCCTGCAGCGGAGCACGCGGAGCTCGCGGCGATCTACGTGCGTCACGGTCTTACCCCTCCACTCGCGGCTGAGGTGGCGACGCAGTTGATGGCGCACGATGCGCTCGGCACCCATGCCCGAGATGAACTGGGCATCTCGGCGGCGCTGCAGGCGCGGCCGGTGCAGGCGGCGATAACGTCAGCGCTGACGTTCGGGGTGGGGGCTGCCTTGCCTTTGGTCGTGGCGAGCCTCAGCCCGACGCACCGACTCGTGCCCCTCGTTTCGGGAGCCTCGCTCGCTTGTCTCGGGGCGCTGGGCGGGCTGGCCGCCCGGACGGGGGGGGCGCGGCCCTGGGTGGGTGCCCTTCGTGTCGTGTTCTGGGGCGCGCTCGCGATGGGCCTCACCGCGGCCATCGGGACACTGTTCGGCACGGCGGCCGCGTGAGAGCCTAGCGGCAGTGGCGGGCCCGACTGCAAGAAGGGCTGGATAATGCAGGCCAGCCATGTATCTAATTGGCCCGGCGAGCTAAGGCCGGCGTACGTAACGTGTACCCGTGGGCGTGGTGTTGTGTACCGCAGTCTCTACGCTGGGCAACGACTCGGCCGAGCGCGGGTTGTCCTTCTGCCCGCTTGAGAGCTACTCCTGATTGGAGGCGCTGGACCCGCACTGGGAACCAGCATCGGTTATGTGATCTGACTCCCGCACCGGGCGGTAAGCTGCCGGCGCTTCCTCGCCCCGCTGCGCGTCACTGCCGAACTGCCGCATGCTCGCGGAGCGGGAGTGAGGGTTACAAGGTGACGACCTCTTCAATCGAGCGCTGTGCGACGCGGGCTCCAGGGGACCTCGGCGGGAAGGCGGCGCGCAGCGCGTTGAGGATCACCGCAACGTCAATCCCCTCCTGGAGCAGCGCGCCCGCGACTGGTGGGATGTAACCCAGGCCGGCCGCGACCATCGCCAGGCCGCTGAGCCCGAGCCCGGTCCAGATGCTCTGCCGCGCCAGCCTCAGCGTGCGATGACTGATGGCGATCGCCTCCTCGATGCGGGTCGGATCGTCCGCCAGGATGACTGCATCCGCCGCCTCCGCTGTGATCCCGCCGCCGCCGCTCGCGAGGGCGATTCCGACCGTGGCGCTGCTCAGGGCTGGGGCATCATTGGTCCCGTCACCCACCATCAGCACGCGCTCGCCCTCTTTCACCAGCCGCTGGACAAACGCCACCTTCTCGGCCGGCAGTAGTCCGCCATGCGCCTCATCGATGCCGACCGCTCGTCCGACCGCCGTAGCGTTGGCCTGATCGTCGCCCGAGAGGAGAAGCGTGCGCCGAATACCCAGGCGTAGGAGTGCGACGAAGAGCTCGCGCACCGCCGGGCGAATCCGGTCGGCATACTCGATGACGCCCGCCCCGTGCCCGTCGACGGCAACGTAGGCGCGGAGCCCTGCACCGTCCGTTGCCGCCAGGGCCGTGTGGAGTCCGGATTCGGACTCCGGGTGGCGTCGCACCACAAACGACCAGCCGCCCACCGTCACCCACCGGCCTTCCACCTCACCAGTCACCCCTTCGCCAGGGGCCTCCGTGATCTCGCGTCCGTGGGGGAGCGCAATCCCCCGCGCGAGCGCCTCGTCGATCAGGGTACGGGCGAGCAGGTGGCCGGAGCCGTGCTCGACGCCGCTCGCCAGCCGGAGCACCTGCTCCGGCGTGAATGGTGGCAGCGCGAGCACCCGAGCGACCTGGGGCCTGCCGATGGTGAGCGTGCCGGTCTTGTCGAAGACGGCGACCGTGACGCCTGCAAGCTGCTCCAGCGCTGAGCCGTGGCGGAAGATGATCCCACGACGGGCGGCGCGGTTAATGCCGCCCACGATGGCCACCGGAGTGGCGAGAATGAGCGGACACGGCGTGGCCACGACCAGAACGGCGAGCACACGGATGAGGTCGCGGGTGAGCAGATAGCCGACGAGGCAAACCAGCAGGGTGAGCGGGGTAAACCAGCGGGCGTAGCGGTCGGCCAGCCGCTGAAGGGGCGCCTTACTCTCCTGGGCAGTGCGGACGAGTTCGACGATGCGGGCGTACTGGCTCTCGCGCGCAGGCGCCGTCGCGTGGACCCGGAGCGGACTGTCCAAATTGAGGCTGCCGCTCAGGAGGCGCACGCCGGGCGTCGCCGTGACCGGCACCGGCTCGCCAGTAAGCCGAGCGGCGTCCACGTGCGACTGGCCTTCGACGACGACCGCATCGCAGGCAAGGAGCTCGCCGGGGCGGAGAAGGAGTTCGTCGCCCACGGATACGACGTCAGCGGCGATGTCATCGAGTCCCGCAGCGGTGACTCGGTGCGCCAGGCGCGGGGCTGCGGCCTCGAGCTCCCGTACCGCCAGGGAGGCTCGCCCTTCAGCATAGCGCTCAAGCGCCTCCCCGCCCGTCTGCATGAACACCACAATGAGCCCCGCGAGGGGCTGCCCAAGGAGCAGAGCGGTCACAATGGCGAGCATCGCCACGACGTCTGTCGCGAAGCGACCGGACGCCATGCCGCGCAGCGTGCGCCAGACAACCGGCAGTCCCGTGAAGGCGAGCCCGCCCGACCAGATCAGAAAGGCAACGCCGTGCGACACGATCACTCGGGAAGCCAGCCCGAAGATGATGGAGAGGAGTGCCCCTGCCGGTAGGATCGCGGCACCAGGCGGAATCAGCCGGTCCGCGAGATCTCCTTGTTTCCGCCTCCGCGCGGACTGAAGTGCACCCGTCACACCACCTTGCTCTCCGAATCGAAGTGTATGTCCCGAACGTTAACCAGCAGCGTGGCCCCCGGATCGCCTGCGTTCAGTCGTCTATCAACTGGTACGCTGAGGTCCAATAGTCCTGAACCACGGTGGGAAGGGCAAGCCGGTCCGGACGGCGTTGGCTCATAAGGACGCCAATCAGCTCCTCCTTCGAGTCGACCCACCATGATGTGCCGAAGGCACCGTCCCAACCGAAACGCCCCGGCACATCCGCGATATCGTGGCGCCCGGTAACGATCCCTAAGCCGAGGCCCCAGCCGTACCTGTCCCAGAAGTGTTCGAAGAACGGCGAGGCCACCTTCTGCTCCAGCGTGAGGTGGTCCATGGTCATCAGCTCGATCGTAGGCCGCGACAGAATGCGCTCGCCGCCGGACACCTCGTGTCCTAACATCATCCGACCAAAGGCGAGCAGATCGTCCAGCGTTGAGACGAGCCCTCCAGCACCGGATTCGAAGACGGGCGACTGCGCGGCGTATCCGCCACGCGCTTGATCCACGATGACGAGCTTTCCGGTGACCATGTCCCTCCCGTAGCAGGTCGGGAGCCGATCGAGGTTCGCCTCCGGAACATGGAAGCCGGTGTCCACCATGCCGAGCGGCTCGAAGATGCGCTCGCGAAGAAAAGCTCCCAGCGACGTGCCCGAGACTCGAGCGATCAGCACGCCCAGGATCTCGCCACTCATGTGGTACAGCCATCGCTCGCCGGGCTGATGCACGAGCGGCAGGTTGCCCAAGCGCGTCATGAACTCGTCCGCTGTGCCGGCAAAGGGCCATTCGCTCAACGGCAGGCGTGCTTCCGTCAGTGCCTTCTGGAACGGACAAGTTGGTGAGAGGAAGCCCACCTCGCCGTACCCCGATCGAAACGTGAGGAGGTCGCGTAGCGTGATCGGGCGCTTCGCGGGCACGGTGTCATCGAGCGGACTGTCGATCGTCCGCAGGACCCTGCGGTTCCTGAGTTCCGGCAGCCATTCATCGACCGGATCGTCGAGCCTGAGCTCGCATTCTTCCACCAGGATCATGGCGCCCACGGCCGTGATTGGCTTGGTCGTAGAGGCGAGCCGGAAAATCGTGTCTCGTCGCATCGGCACGTTGCTGTCGAAGGCCATGGTGCCGATCGCCTCCACGTGCTCTCGCCCGCGCTGGTGTACGACCGCAACGAGCCCGGGAACGTCGCCACTTGCGACATGACGTTGTAGAGCGGCATGCATGCGCGCCAGCCGGGCGCTTGAGAAGCCACGAGTCTTGATCGTGGACGATCGGTTGGATGTGTTCCCGTGCCTCTGGGCAAGAAGGGAGCGGTCAAGCATGGTGATCCCCTTTGAGACAGACGTTTGCAGCATGTGGTTAGATGACCAATCACCTGCGCTTCGAGCCCATGGCTAGACGTGACCGCCAGCGCGGGGACCCGCCTAGAGCACGGTCTCGCAAGGGCGGATGGAAACAGTGCAGAGGAAGAGGACAAGAAACTGTGAACGAGGCGTGAGAACGTCTTCACGAACGGCGGCAAGGACACGACAGCTTCTCATCCCGATGCCCTCCCGCACGCGCATTCAAGCAGCCCTGGCCCGTGCCGAATTGGCGCGCATCCGGTCTTCCCAAACGTGACCTGGTTGGGGAGCTCGGGATCGAGTGCCCGCCGGGTTGCCCCTCTAAAGAGGTTGTCCTCGCGGCTTCGTCCCGCCTTCATACGCCAGCCGCCATGTTCTATGTATGCTCGCCGTGTGTCGCTCTCCTCTTCAGGAAATTCCCCGCGCACCGGCGGCAGACCAATAGTCCCTTTTCGCAAGTCCATGGAGCGTCTCCATGCGAACATCTAGCGCAATCTGCGCCACCCTGGCGCTCTCGATTGTGGCGTGCACCTCCGAGCCAACATCCCCGGATTCCTCGGGCAGTCCTAGCTTGGATCGCTCCGCATCACGGGCGTATACCCCCGTGCCACTCAGCCCGCTGCTCTACGCCTCCGACATCAACGCCGCTGGCCAGGTGGTGGGCAGCATTGACACGCGAGATGGCTTGCATCCGGCCGCATGGACCAAGGGCGTCCCGACCGACTTGGGGAAGGTCCCCAACGTCGAGGGGTTTTACAGCTTCGCGACGGCCATCAACACGCATGGCCAAGTGGTGGGTTACACCGAGCTGGCGACACAGGAAGTCGAATTCGAGGCGTTCCTCTGGGAAGATGGGGTGTTCACCGACCTCGGTGTCGGAATCGCGACGGATATCAACCCTGCGGGCCAAGTGGTGGGGTCCACGGAACACGTGGCCTGGCTGTGGCAGAACGGTGTCCGGACTGATCTCTGGAACGGCCAGGCCACAGGCATCAACCCCGCTGGCCGTGTCGTGGGAGAAACCCAGGGGGGGCGTGCCGTGCTCCTAGACAAGGGAGTAATAAGGGACCTGGGTACGCTGGGTGGAAGCTACAGCAAGGCAGAGAACATCAACCCGGCCGGCCAAGTAGTGGGCTGGAGCTACTTGCCAGGTGACTCCGTAATCCATGCCTTCCTATGGGAGAAGGGGGTCATGCGAGATCTAGGGACCCTGGGCGGACAGAACAGCTTTGCCAGGGGAATTAACCCTGCAGGTCAGGTCGTGGGTCAGAGCGCGACCGACACTTCAGGTTTTCGCGCGTTCGTGTGGGACAAGGGGGTCATGTCGGAACTGGTCCCATTGGAGGGGGACGTAGCGGATGCCGTGGCCCTCAATCCGGCGGGCGAGGTCGTGGGCAACAGCGGAGGCGGGCGGGCCACCCTCTGGACGCGGAACCCTTCAAGGTGACGTCGCCGCGAGCAGCTTACCCAGCTTCTCCGCCTTCTCGGTCGGGAGCGTGGTCCTGAGCACCGTTTCGCCGTAGCCACGGAAGTGCTCGGCGATCTTTCCGGCTCTTTCGCCTATTTGCAAGGTCTGAGGGACTAACTGTGCGAGTTACCCGTCGCGTGATCCGGCGTCGGAAATTCTTCCGGCCGCCGCTCGAAATCGACCACTCCGCATCGGCAGGTGGCGGAACTATTGGTCGTGGGCTAGGCGTAGGCGGGTATTAATTACGGCTTCGGCCCTCATGCCGGTCGCCGAACTGGGGGTCGACTACGATCAGCTCGCCGAATTGACGGCGAGAAGTATGGAACAGGCTGACGCGGAGCACTGGCGTCGGCACGCGAAGAAACGTCGCACCCGAGCGTTCTCGGCTGTTTTTGATTTCCCCTACCGCCTGGATCGGCTTGCCGGCGGGTCGCTCCGGTCGATGGTGGATCCCGGTGCCTACATCGCCATCCCCTCGGAGGGAGACCACACAGCGCTCGTGGAGAGAGCATCGAGCGCTGCCGCCCGCCCGTTCCAGCCGTCAGGCGGTACGCCTCATGAAGAATCTCGTCCCCGTCGACGGCGTCGGTCTTAAAATGTCGGAGCGCGGCCAGATCGAATCGGATCTCCGGATACGGCGCCCGAACCGACACCGACCGCTTCCCACTCGCTTCCCACGGAGTAAGAAGCGCCTGCAAAACCAAAACCCGGCAACTACATAACAGTTGGCCGGGGGACGCAGCCCGGTGGTCACCGGGATCGGCGCCATGGCGCCGTAGGACGACGCGGTGGCCTGGGTGGCCGAATCAACAGGTCCCGCTCTGGTACTCTTGGGCGGGATGCTGATCGGAAGTGCAGGCCTCGCGCGCCGCCGCGTCCTGGGCGAGCCGGAGCAGCAATTTCTGCGATTGCCTCGGGACCTTATCCCAGGCAACCCGGCCCAGGGTCTCCTCGGTTGAGTGACACCAGTGCTCGAGCGCCTGGCGAAGCTCCCTCGTGAAGCTGGTGAACTCCGCCCCATGCTGGCAGAGGCCGACCAGGTGCTGGAGGTGGTCGCTAAGCAGGTCGAGCAGCTCTCCGAGCGCCCAGAGTGTCGTGGCTTCCGAGTCGGTCAGCGTCCTCGGAACGTCGGCCAGTGCCGTCCGCTCCCGTAACAGGCGCTCAGCGAAGGTACTATTGAGGTAGCGGATAGCGTTCCAGCGACTCCAGACGCCCGCGTCCTCATGCTGAGTCGGCTCCAGCATCTCCGCCACTTCCTTAAGCCAGGGTGCGTGGATTCGCTCCAGGACTCGTCGGATCGTGGTGGGAGCCGCGCCGACGACCGGGCGTCGCGCTGGAAGAGTGCATCCGATGGTGGTCATGATTGTCTCCTCATCGCGCGCTTCGACTCCAGAGCGGCATAGAGCGGGCAGTGGCCCGTGAGTGCGGTGCCCAGGGGGAGCAAGCCCACCAGCGTCAGATAACGCCATGGGGGGGTGAGTGCTCCGTACAAGCCCAGGAGCAGCACGCCCAGAATAAGCCGGGCCAGCCGCTCCGTGATTCCCATGTTGCGGCTCATCGGGCCCTCCTAGAGTGGAATGGTGAGCACCGCGCACGGCGCGGTGTGGGACACCCGCCGGGCGGTGCTCCCCGCCTCGATCACGCCGGCTGGTCCACCACGATGACAGCCCAGCACCAGCACGTCGGGCGGACGCTCGTCCACCGCGGCCAGGATCTCTTCTGCAGGGTCGCCGCGGCGGACCTCGACGGCCCGGCCGAAACTCCCGCGGGCGCGCGACTGGGCCCGGGTGCTCCGCGCGGCCGGGGTGGCCTGCGCCAGGTGGGCCGGCTCGCCGAGGTGCACCCGCTCGACCGTGAGCGCCTGGAGCTCGGCCCCGAGCTGCCGGGCGAAGCCGTCGGCGGCCTGGAGCACCACCATCCCCCGCTCCGAGCCGTCGACCGCCACCATGACCCGCTCTGGCCGGCCGCCCTGCGGGGGAACGAACAGGCAGGGCAGCCGGCTGCGCCGCCCGACCGCGTCGGCGGTATCCCCCAGCAGCAGACGGG
>DATAOI010000034.1 GCA_036265815.1 Gemmatimonadales bacterium | reverse complement strand
GTTGCAGGCGGCGCGGGCGGGAGCGGCATGGTCAGCTCGAGCCCGGCCGGGATCAACTGCACCATCACCGGAGGCTCGGCGGGAAGCTCGGGCTGCTCTGCGACCTACGGCTCCGGTGTATCGGTGACGCTCACCTCCACGGCAGGTTCAGGCAGTTACCTCAAGGCCTGGTCGGGTGCTAGCTGTGACGTCAATGGAAACGGAATCGGGCAGAACAGCGGTACCTGCGTGGTTGCCATGAGCCAGGCCCAGTCGGTGGTGGTGAGCTTCGAAACCGACGCGACCCAATCGGTGATGGGCACCTGGTCCTCGCCGCTGGCGTGGCCGGCCGTCGCCATTCACAGCCATTTGCTCCCCAACGGTGTCGTCATGACCTGGGGCCGGATGGATCACAATCCGGTCCTCTGGGACCCGGGCAATCCGAATGTCTTCGGCAGCGCCGCTCGTCCCGCTGACTTCTTCTGCAGCGGTCATGCCTTCCTGCCGGACGGCCGGCTGCTGGTGACCGGCGGTCACAGCGGCACCGACAATCTGGGCATCAAGACTGCCTACCTTTACGATTTCGCGACCAACACCTGGACGCGCGCACCAGACATGCAGAACGGCCGCTGGTATCCCAGCACCACCACCCTCGCGAACGGCGAGATGCTGACCATGGCCGGCAGCGACACCGCGCAGACCGGGAACCTTATCCCGGAGGTCTTCCAGACCACCAACGGCACCTGGCGCGTTCTGACGACGGCACAGAAGCCGCTCCCGCTTTACCCCATGGCATTCGTTGCTCCGGACGGCCGCGTGTTCATGGCCGGTCCGGACCAGGCCACTCTGTATCTCGATACCAGGGGCACAGGGACGTGGAGCAACGGTCCGGTGAGTAACTTCGGCAAACGCGATTATGGATCGGCGGTCATGTACGACGGAGGGAAGATCCTCCTGGTAGGCGGCGGCGGCACACCCACCGCGACGGCCGAGGTCATCGACTTGAACGCCGGGACCGGGTGGCGCGCTCTTACCAGCACAATGTCCGTTGCCAGACGTCAGATGAACGCCACGCTGCTGGCCGACGGCAAGGTACTGGTCACCGGAGGCAGCAATGCGACCGGTTTCAACGTCGCGCCGACCGACAGCAAGGTGCTCGGGGCGGAGCTCTGGGACCCGGCCACGGAGAAGTTCACCAGCCTCGGCCGGATGAGCCACTATCGGCTCTACCATTCCACTTCCTTGCTGCTTCCGGACGGCAGGGTGCTCTCGGTGGGAAGCGGACAGCCGGCGGCGACCGGGCTGACGGACGACTACACCGCGGAGATTTTCTCCCCACCTTACCTGTTCAAGGTGGACGGAACTCCTGCCGATCGGCCGAATCTCGACAACGTGCCACTCAGCGTTGGCTACGGCGGGGCGATTACGGTGACGACGGCCGATCCGACCGGAATTGCCAAGGCCACTTGGATCCGCCTGTCCTCAGTGACGCATTCGTTCAACCAGAACCAGCGGATGAACGTCCTCAGAATCACGGCACGAGGGACCGGCACCATCACCTTGCAGGCTCCGGCCAATGCGAACCTCGCCCCGCCGGGGCACTACATGCTCTTCCTGGTGAACTCCAGCGGGGTGCCCTCCCTGGGGAAGATCGTGCGGATCTTCTGAGCAGAGCTCGAGCTTGACGCACACGGCCGCTCCGTCGAGCGGCCGTGCTGTTTTCGGGACAGGCGTGACCCGCCGCACCGCGCCATCGATTGAGAGTCCCTTACGCTGGGTGCTCGACCGGAGGACTATATGCCCAAGACATCCCACGCCAAGCGAGCGGCAGCACGGAAATCGACAGCACGACGCCCGACAGCACGACGCTGGTCCAAGCGGGTCACCGAGCGGAGCAACGCGCTCGACCTCGAGCCGGCCGTCTTCAAGCAGCGCAGCGCGAGGCAGGTCGCGCTGTCGTTGAAGCGATCGGCCGAGCGGAGCGGACGACGGAAGTCGGAGCCGTTCCGCTCGGCGATGTCCATGCTGAATCTTTACATCAATCGCGCGGGCAAGAACCTGAGTCCGGAGCGGAGGCGCGTCCTGGAGCGGGCCAAGGGCGAGCTCCGAAAGGTGTTCCGCCGGGAGCCGGCGCGCTAACGCCGCCGGCTCAACGGCGACTCGAGGGCCGCGAGGTGGTGAAGGAACCAGTCGCGGGCGAGCACGGCCACACGCTCGAGCGCGCCGGGCTCCTCGAAGAGGTGGCTGGCTCCAGGCACGATCTCGAGCCGAACCTCCGCCTGCATCTGCCGCATCGCCTCGCGATTGAGCTCGATCACCACGTCGTCGTGCCCGCCCACCAGCAGGAGCGTCGGCGCCCGGACCCGTGGCAGCGCATCGCCCGCGAGGTCCGGCCGGCCACCCCGTGACACTACCGCACTCACGCCTTCGGGACGCCGAGCCGCCGTGACGAGCGCCGCGCCGCCACCGGTACTGGCGCCGAAGAGCCCCAGCGGCAACGCGCGGGTGGACGGCTCGCGCGCCAGCCACTCGAGCCCATCGACCAGGCGATCGGCGAGCAGGCCGATGTCGAAGCGGAGACGGCCAGTCGCCAGATCGGCCTGCTCCTCGCTGGGCGACAGCAGGTCCACCAGCAAGGTGGCGAGGCCGGCCTCACGGAGCACTCGGGCGACGTACCGGTTGCGGGGGCTGAAGCGGCTACTCCCGCTTCCGTGCGCGAACAAGACGATGCCCCGCGCGTCCGGCGGAACGCCGAGTGTTCCGTCGAGCGTGACGGCCGCGGTCGGGAGACTCACCTGCCGCTCGAGCGCACCCCCGGCACCCGACATGTTCAGTCCGGCCGTGGTCCGGCGAACGAGCCGGCCGACGTCTCCCGCACCGTCAGGTGATTGACCACTCGCTCGACTCCCGGAACCCGGCGAACGGCGCTAAGCATGTCACCGACCGCCTCGCGCGAGACCTCTCCGCGAAGGGTGACGGTGCCGCGATCGGCTGCGACCTCGATCGCGCCCGCGCGATCCGTCCAATGGCCGAGATCCGCCCGCACTCGCGCCACCAGCTGCTCGTCGTCCACCGTCTCATGCCGCAGCCGGCCGCGTGCCTCGGCCACCATGCCGGAGATCCGGTTGCGCGCGTCCTGCACGTCCTGCCGCAGCTCATCCCGGCCGGCGCGCATGGCGCGGGCGGTGCGGTCGCGGACTACGGCCCGGCGGCGGGCACCGCCGCGGGGGTCCAGGAAAAACATCAGCGCGCCCCCGATACCGAGGCCGGTCAGGAGCGCGAGGGTCACGTCGGAGCTGGATCGTCTTTTCGTCATCGTATGCCTCCCGCACTGTGCGTGCTCACGGCACGCTGGTCGGCCCCCATGATGACGGTGCTGCCGACCGCGACCCGTGACAGGGCTCACAGTGGCACGTAGAGGCGGGGACATCCGTATAGATTGGACCCACGGATGTCCTCTGCCACGCCTTTGCAAGGATCCCCCCATGCGGACGCTCTGCCTTGTGGTTGTCACCGCCGCGCTGCTCCCTGGAGCCGCGCTCGCCCAGTCCTCGTCCAGTCCCGTGTCCGACGCGCTCCGCCACGAGGCCGAGCGCTCGCAGAAGAACCTGGTTGCCGCGGCGGAATCGATGCCGGCGGACAAGTTCGGCTTCAAGCCGACCCCGGCGCAGATGAGCTTCGGCGAGATGGTGCTGCACGTCGCGGGAGCCAATGACTACATGTGCTCCACCATCTCTGGAACCAAGCCGCCGGCCGAGCCCAAGCTGCAGCCGACGGCCAGCAAGGAGACGCTCGTCGCGCGGGCCAAGCGCTCGTTCGAGTTCTGCAACACGGCGCTGGCCAAGCTCACCGACGAGGGGCTCAGCGAGACCGTGCCCTTCTTCGGCGGGCGTACCATCAGCCGCGCCGGCGCCGTGCTCGACCTGGTAGCCGACTGGGCGGACCACTACGGCGCGTCGGCGATCTACTTGCGGCTCAACGGCATCCTGCCTCCGACCGCAAAGAAGGGGTCCGAATGAGGCGTCGGTCTCTGGCCCTGGGCTTGTTGGCTCTCGCCCTGGCGGGGGGTTGCCGGCCCGCGCCAAAGGCCGTGGCCCGCGGTGGAGACTGGGACCAATTCGTCGACCGGTTCCTCGAGGCGTACTTCGCCGCGAACCCGGGATTCGCCGTCTACCAGGGGCGGCACGACTTTGACGGCAAGCTGCCCGACTGGAGCGAGGCCGGGCTCGCCAGTGCGGTCGCCCAGCTTCGCGCGGCGCGCGACTCGGCGATGGCGTGGGACACCACGGGCCTCGACGCGCCGCGCCGGCTGCAGCGGCAATACCTGGTCGACGTCATCGAAGGCCAGCTCTTCTGGCGCGACGAGGCCAAGTGGCCGACGAAGAACCCCACCTGGTACGCCGACAACCTCGATCCCAACGTCTATATCGCCCGACCCTACGCCGACCCGACGGTACGAGCCCGTGCGCTCACGGCCTGGGCCCGCGCGGTGCCGCGTGCCGCCGATCAAATCAAGGCGAACCTTCGGCTGCCGCTTCCCAAGTCGTACGTGGCGATCGGCCGGATCCGCTTCGGGGGCCTGGTGGGCTTCCTGCGCAACGACGCGCCGAAGGCCTTCGCGAGTGTGGAGGACAGCCCGGTACGCGCGTCGCTCGATTCGGCGTTGACCGCGGCCGCCGAATCGATGCATCGGCTCGACCAGTGGTTCGCCTCGCAGGAGAAGACTGCGGTGGACAGCTTCGCGATGGGTCCCCAGCTCTTCGCGCGGATGCTCCATGCCACTGACAGAGTGGATGTCCCGCTGGATCGGCTCGAGGCCCTCGGCCGTGCGGATCTCGACCGCAACATCGCGGCGCTCAAGGAGGCGTGCGCGGCGTTTGCCAAGGGACAGGCGCTCGAGGCGTGCGTCGAGAAGGCGAACGATATCAAGCCCGCGGGCCCCATCGTGGAGGCCGCGCGACTGCAGCTGGATTCGCTCGCCGCGTTCGTCCGGGCGAAGGATCTGGTGACGGTTCCCGGCACCGAGAAGGCCCAGGTCCACGAGTCGCCACCGTACCAGCGTTGGAACTTCGCGTACATCGATCCGCCCGGACCCTATGACAAGGGGTTGCCGAGCGTCTATTACGTGGCGCCGCCCGAACCGTCCTGGTCGAAGAAAGAGCAGCACGACTACCTGCCGGGGCGGGCCAATCTGGAGTTCACCAGCGTGCACGAGGTCTGGCCCGGCCACTTCGTCCAGTTCCTCCACTCCAATCGGTCGGCGGACAAGTTCGGCGCGGTGTTCGTGACCTACGCCTTCGCGGAGGGCTGGGCCCACTATGCCGAGGAGATGATGTGGGAGGCGGGCCTGGGGAACGGGAGTCCCGAAGTGCACATCGGCCAGCTGCAGAACGCGCTGCTCCGCGATGCCCGCTATCTCTCGGCCATCGGGATGCACACCGGGCATATGACCCAGGCGCAATCGGAGCGGCTCTTCCGGGAGGACGCCTTACAGGACGGGGCGACGGCGCGGCAGCAGGCGGCGCGGGGGACGTTCGATCCCGAGTATCTCAACTACACGCTGGGCAAGCTGATGATCCGCCAGTTGCGGGCGGACTGGACGGCGACGCACGGTGGGCGCGGGGGGTGGAAGGCGTTTCACGACCGGTTTCTCTCGTACGGAGGGCCGCCGGTGCCGCTGGTGCGGGAGGCGATGCTGGGGGTGGGGGCGGGGGCGGCGCTGAGGTAGGGAGGGCTCCAGGCCGGTGAGGCTCGCGCCTTCAGTGTGCGTAGCGCGGAGCAAGCCAGTACTTGGTGGGCAACGGGTTGGTGCAGCTCCTGGCCTCGGTCCTCACTGCCAGCCTTGACTCTATCCTCCTGTTTCGGCTGGATGCCCCGCTCACTTTGGCAGTACTCGCCATTGTGGGGCTCTACGCCGCGGTCGTCACCAGCGCTTCGCGCACACCACCGCGCGCGACATCGGACGCAGTGAGAACCTAGCTGGCGGTGAGCTGGTGCGCGCTCGCGAGTAATGGGATGTGCGCGAAGGTGCCGTCCGGAGTGCCCCCCTAGCACCCCGCGAATGGGAACGGCACCACGATCTGAAACGCGTTCCCCTTGATCGGCGTCCCGTCCAGCGTGATATCGATCCGGAACACCCCCACGCTGAGATCGAGCCGCGCGGTATACGTCCCATCCCCGTTGTCCGTCGGGGTGATCGTCGACGATCCCTGATTCACCCGGATCCGGAAGTCGTCCCCTCCCCGTTTCACCAGATTGCCGAACTCGTCGAACGCCGTGATCGTGATCGTCGCCGGCAGGTTGCGGAACTCGACACAGGCAGGCACCACCGCCCGCGACGTCGCCGGAGCCGCGTCCCCCGCCTCCACCACGCTCGCAAACGGCGAACCGGATAGCGCCGTCCCCGACACCTTCACCTGCACCTGATCCGTGCCCGCTTTCTCAGGCGTGTACGCGGCCGTGTAGCGCCCCCCGCCCTGGTCCGAGGGGCTGAACGAATTCCGCGAGTTGGCCCCTGACACCGACAGCGCGATCGCACCCGCCTGGCCCGACACGTCATTGCCCTGCGCGTCCCTGAGCCGCATCTCGATGGTCGTCGCCTTCCCCGCAGTGCCGTTCGGCACCGTCGCACTGCTGCGCGAGGCGCTGGGCGCGCCGGCAGACACGGCGATGGTTGCAGTCTGGGTCACGCCCGTCCCGCCGATTGTGGCGGAGACCAGGCGGTTCCCCGGAGTAGTCGCACTCAGCACACCCGTCGTCGATCCATTGCTCCCGGTCGGAGCTGCCGGCTGGGTCAGCGTATTGCCCGGGCCGGTGGCCGACAGGGTGACGTCCAGGCCGGGGATCGGATTGTCGAACCCGTCGCGCGCGGTCACCGTGATCGTGCTCTTGCTCGATCCGCCCGACGCCGTGATGGTCTCGGGCGCGGCGCTCACCTTGCTCTTCCCGGCGCTCACCGAGCCGGGCGTGCCCGTGGCGGTGAACACTACCGGGCTGCCGCTCACGTCGAGCCCCGAGAGGCTGGCCTCGAGGGTGTTGGCCCCGACCTTCTGCCCCAAGGTCCAGCCGCCGGCGGTGGCCACGCCGTCGCTCCCGGTCACCGGATTGGCACCGTCCAGCGATCCGCCGCCCCCGGCCACCTTGAACGTCACCGGAATGCCCTCGAGCACATTGCCGTCCTCGTCGCGCACCACCACGGCCGGGCGGGTCGCCACTGCCTTGCCCACCTCGGCCTCCTGGTCGCTGCCAGCCGCCGCTTCGATCGCCCCCGGCGCCCCGACCCCGACCGCCACGCTGGCGGTGGCCGAAGCAAAGCCATCGGCGGCAAAGATGAGGCTCCGGGTACCGGGCGACCCCCTGATCGCGAGATCGACGAAGGCCACCCGCCCGGCAGCGTCGCTGCTGGAGGTCGTGCCGCCGTCCAGCGTGCCACCCCCGGCAGAGATCTGGGCCGTTACCACCACGCCCTCGCGGGCGATGTCGTTGCCGCTGGCGTCCTTGAGCTGGAGCACCGGCTGGGGGCTCAGCGGCACGCCGGTTGAGGCGGTGGCCGGCGGCGCCACGCTAAGGGCAAGCCGCGCGGCCACGCCCAGCGTGGTGAACCGCACCGGGTCCGGAGGTGTCTCGATCCCCAGGAGCGCGGCGGTGGTGCCGTAGGTGCCGATATCGGCGCCCAGCACCCGCTGAGTGCCGGCCCGTCCATCGGACGAAGTCACGCTGGTCGGCGGGCTTACGGTGCCTCCCCCCTCGGCGGTCCAGGTCACCTCGGACCCGGCGACCGGATCGCCGAACCCGTCGACCACCCGCACGACCAGCGAATCTCCCAGGGGCTCGCCGATGGTTCCGCTCAGGCTATCGCCCCGGACGACCACGATTTGGGAGGGCTGGCCGTGGTTCGGCAGGACCAAGTCTCCTCCCCCGCAGCCGGCGAGGGCAGCAAGGAGGAGCGAGAGCGATGCACGCAGGCGCGGGGCAACTCTGAGAGTCATCGGATCGAAGGGAGCGTCGATGGTCGCGATTGACAGCCTGGAAGGCTCGGCGATATGCCAAAAACCTTACCACAGCGGACGCGCCAAGGCCAGGACCTCGAGCCTGAGGTCGCGATCGCTCCCACACAGCCAACCGCCGCCGAGTGGCGTAGGCTCGGCGGCGTATCAAGTCATTCCCCCTCCTTTCCAACTCCGCTGAGGTAGCGCCTCTACGGCTCTTGCTGCAAAGCCAGCTGCATGGCCGGATCACGGCTGATCCGCCGAAGGATCGTGGCTCGATCCGAGGCGCCCAGGAGCGGGGAATCGGCGAGCATCTCGGCGCGGTGGCCGAGCTCCCAGACCTGACGCGGGTCCTTCTGCTCCTGCGCAATCCACGCGGCGTCGAGGTAGGCCAGCGCCGCCTCGCGCAGGTCCCCCCGGGTCAGGGCTTGACTGGCGGCGGCAGCCATGTCGTTCCGGGCTCCCGAACGGTCACCGGAGGCGTACGCGAGCGCTGCGGCGTCGCGCAAGCAGGTGAACCCGACCGGATCTTCGGCACCCCGGAGTGCCGCGGAGCGGCGGTACAGAGCGGCCGCGTCACGCCAGCGGTGCGCGGCGACGAGGGTGGCCGCAGCGTTGTGGAGACTGTCGGCCTTGGCCGCGCTCACGACCGTGGGAAGGCGATACTGCGCCGAGGCGGCGGCGGGCAGACCGAGGGTCGCGAGCAGCACGCCGGCTAGGGAAAGTCGGCTGATAATTGAAGGACTCATCGTGTACCCCCCTGGACGGAACGGTCTGCTGCCTATGGCATGCTGCCGGGATCACCCGTCAACCTGCCCCCCGCCGTGGATTCCCGCAGGGGACGTTCGTCCCATGATTTCGCCAGGCTTGGGAGGAACATTCACGGAAACTTCACGCCGGGTACCAAGCGTAGTGGGTCAACACTCACGGCTCGGCTCATGGACCTGGCGGCACTCGTTGGAGCAATCGAAGTCCTGATGTCTCCCCTCGAGTGGGGGAGCCGCGACGCGTGGCTCGCCGAGAGCGTTCAGCGGGTTCGGGAGGTGTGCGGCGTCCCGGGGCGGGAGCTACCTGCGGATTCGATTGGCGGGCTCGAAGCGCTGCTGCATGTCCCGAACGACCACCCGGGGTGGCTGTGGGCGGCCTTGGAAGGCCCCGAGGGGGGACTGCGGGACGTGCGCTGGTCCCCCACCGTGGAGGGTTCCGAGGCCTGGCTCGTCGTCGTATCTCTCCGCTGCGCACTCATCGCCGGCCTCGCGACCCTGCACCGGCTTCGCGCCTGGCGGAGCACGCTCGGTCAGGCGTTCGACGACGTGGAGACCGGCATGGCCATTTTCGGAAACGAGGGGCGCCGCGAAGTCGCGCGGAACGAGCGCCTGAACGAGCTGCTCCAGGAGGAGCTCGCGCGCGACCGGTTGCTCGACCACATCAGCCGCCAGGCAGCCCAGGCCGCATCGTCCGAGCGCCAGCGGGAGGACGCGCAGGAGTTGGAGCTGCCGGGCGGCTTCTACCGGTTGTCCGCGAGCCGCGTGGCGGCCGGCACACTGTTGACCGAACCGGGCGTGCTGGTCCTGGTGGACCGCCTGACCGCGGCGCTTCCGACGACGCAGGAACTGCGAGTCACCTTCGGACTTCGGGGCCGCGAGCCCCAGGTCGCGCTGCTCGCGGCGGAGGGGCTGTCGAACGCGGTGATCGCCCAGCGGCTCCGCTTGAGCGCGCACACGGTTCGGCACTACCTCGAGCGGGTACTCGACCGGCTCGGCCTCCATACGCGGAAGGCGCTGGCACTGCACCTCATGGGAGGCGGCGGGGAGCGTCCGCAGCTGCCGAGTCGGCGGCCGGCTCCCTAGAACCGCGACGCCGTCAGCGTCACATCCGCCGTTGCCCACGCTTTCCGGAATCGCCCATCCACCTGCTGGGCCTCGGCGGTCTTGCCTTGGGCCTTGAGCGCCTGCTCGAGTCCGAACAGTGCCCAGCCGTTCTCGGGGAACCGCTTCAGGTCCTCGCGGTAGACCACTTCCGCCTCGGCCGGACGGCCTGCACGGAGCAAGACGGCCCCGAGCGAGTGCCGGATGGGGTAATACCAGCTCGGCGGCTCGAAGTAGAGGATGCCGTCTTCCGTCTTCTTGGCTTCCTGGAAGTGGGCGATGGATTCTTCCAGCTGTCCCTTTCGCGCGGCGATCTCTCCCATGAGCGCGTGCCGGGCGATGTCGAACACCGGCTTGTTCTCTGCCGAGGCGGAGTCAGCCAATCGCTTGACCACCTCGAGCTCGGCCTCGGCATCGGACGACTTCCCGGTCGCCGCGAAGGCGACGCCGCGGGCGTAGTGCGCGAGGGCGCTCGCATACGTGAGATCCGGCGGGGGCAGCGGCTGTTTGAGCACCTCATCCCAGCGACCGAACGTGACCAGCGTCAGGTCCAGGAAGGGCACGAACGTCTGCACCATCGGCACCTGGCGGGCGACCTGCATATCGGT
The DNA here is from genome assembly GCA_036265815.1 of Gemmatimonadales bacterium. NCBI lineage: Bacteria > Pseudomonadati > Gemmatimonadota > Gemmatimonadia > Gemmatimonadales > Gemmatimonadales bacterium. Next base: position 2,622 of record DATAOI010000034.1, on the reverse strand, counting down.
CTTCGACAGCAGCCCCTTCGCGGCATCGATGGCTTGCGCGCTTCGGCCGGCCATCGTGGCTGCGAAGGAAAGAAAGTGCAGGTTATGGGGATAGTAGGCGATGGGGTAGACCCCGACGGGATGCTGGTCCTCGATGTACATCACGTCGGTATGAACCGCGTGCACGTTGCTCTCGATCGCGTCGGCGTAGCGCCCCAACCGGATGTAGATGTGCGCGGGCATGTGCACCATGTGTCCATCGCCGGGCATCAGTTTCGCCAGCCGCTCGGCGCAGGCCAAGGCCTTCTGCGGCTGCACGGCTTCGACCGCGTGGATGTAATAGTGGCACGCCCCCGGGTGCAGCGGATTCTTTTTCAGCACCCGCTCGAGCTGGGCAACGATCTCCAGGGTGCCGGGGTAGGGCTCCCCCGAGGGCTGCTTCCAGTAGTTCCAGGGCCGCAGGTCCATCATCGATTCGGCGTAGAGCGTCGCCGCGTCGAGGTCGTCGCCATACTTCGCGACCAGCTTGCCCATGGCCCGCGCGTACGCCGAATCCAGCCCGGCGCGATTGGCCGGCGGCACCGGCGCGTACCGCGCGGCCACCGCGCGTACGTAGGCCTTTTCCCGTGGGCTCGCATGGGAGAGCTGGGCCAACGCCTTTTGCACGGCAGCGTAGGCGGCCGCACTGCTGGCGGAATCGGTTGGCGCATTGACGTGAGGGCCATAGGCCAGGGCGATTCCCCAGTAGCACATCGCACAGGCGGGGTCGAGCCGGGCGGCCTCATTGAACGCGCGGATCGCTTCCGCATGGTTGAAGCCGAACACCAGGCGCAGCCCCTGATCGAAGTACTGCTGGGCCGCGGGGGCTCTGGTGGTGATTGCGTGGTGATGGTTGCCGAGGTTGGTGTACAGTGGGACGGAGTCGCCCGGCGATGGTCCGGGCGGAGCGGCGACCAGGATGAGCGCGGCCAGGTGCAGCGGATACACGGGGACCCCCTCTGTCGAGGCCAGAGGTTGGCGCGATCGGTCGGCCTCGGTGAGCCGATCTGCTCTTCTATAACTCCTTACTCCGTGCTTAGCTAGGCTCCTGCCACCCGCAGGCTTCGGTGAGTGCCTGTCCTCACGTCTATTGATCCGCATGCTCCTGCTGGATCCGGATGATCACGAATTCGGCTGGCTTGAGCGGCGCAAAGCCGACCAGGATGATCAACCGGCCCGTCTCGATGTCGTCCTGCGTCATCGTCTCGCGGTCACATCGGACGAAGTATGCCTCCCGTGAAACGGCGCCCTGGAAAGCGCCCCGGCTGAACAGACCATGCATGAAGTCACCTACCGTCATGCGCACCTGAGCCCACAGAGGTTCGTCGTTCGGCTCGAAGCTGGCCCACCGCGTGCCGCGAAGGAGACTCTCCTCGATGTAGAGCGCGAGACGTCGTACCGCGACGTACTTCCAGTCCGAGGCCTGGGTATCTGCTCCAGCCAAGGTCCGCCCGCCCCAGATGACAACGGTCTCGGGTGGAAACATACGAATTCCGTTCACCGCCCGCGGGTTGAGCATCCCGTTTTCGGCATTACTCAGCGGATACACCGGCTCAGCGCTTCCCAGCAGTATGGCGTCGCTGCCGGCCGGAGTGGTCCAGACACCATGCTGGGCATCTGTCCTGGCGTAGATGGCGGCTACCATCCCGCATGGCGGGAACGCGGTCGGCTGATTGCCGTTCAGCGGATCCGGCAGCCGTACCCGCGGGAAGTAGAGCGCGGCGTTGGAGGCGTCTTCTCCTGTGAGGCCCAGACTGTCCAGTCCGGTGTTCGGGTCCAGGACCTCCGCCGGGGTGTTCCACGTGGACGGTGGGTCCACGATCAGCATGGCCCGCCGGGCTCGGCAGTAGGCCAGCGCGGGCTTCAAGGTTGCGATGGGGTCGAGGTCCTTCGTCCGGCTCAGCGGGGGGATGCACAGGATATTGAACAGGTCGGCCTTTTCCAGCGCCCAAAGACCTTCCTGGGCTGCCTCCAGGCCGCTGCCCGCGATCTCGCTATCGGTACTGGCGGTACCATCCGGCGCGTCGCTCACCCGGACAATGAGCGCCTCACTGCCACCGTTGAGGAAATACTGGTGCACCGCATAGCTGAGGGTGCTCTCCAGCGATAAGCCGCCGAACTCTCGCTCATACTCCGCAAAGGTCCGGACGGGTACCGGGTCGTTGAACCTCCCGAAGGCTGCGCGACCGACGAATGCGGTGATCGAGGTCGGGACGCCCGAGATTGTCCTCGAGGCGTTGCCGGCGCCCCCGAACGTCAACTCGCTCTCATCCAGCCCAAGCACCACGGATCTGGATGCTGGGGGCCAGGGAACGGTCACGGTCAGGGCGGCTCTGTCAGGGGACCGGTACGTCACCGTCACCTCGCTGCCGGCGGGAGGGCGAGCACCCCGCTCACCCTCGCCGAACCGTATCCTCGCCGCCCCGCCCTCATCGGCCTCGAGGACATAGGTGCGCTCACCCACTTCTTCCGACGATCCCGGGGAGGCCGGTTGCCAGGCGATACCGTCCACGGTCACCACGCTGGAATCGCTGGACAGGACGTGGCGCACGATCTGGCCGAGCTTCCGTTGGGCATCGAGCGCCGCCACGCCGGTGGCCTGGT